>JBDSQB010000018.1 GCA_039930045.1 Chthoniobacterales bacterium
CATCGGCAACACTACCGGCTACCGCTACTACCAGCTCAATATCACCGCCGGCAACGGCGGCTCGCTGGGGATCTCCGAACTGGGACTGTGGTCCGACACCGGCCGCACGCTCCAAGACGGGACCTACCGCATCGTAAATAAGAAGAGCAATAAGGTTCTCGACGTTTACAACGGCGGCGTCGCCGATGGCACGAATGTCGATCAGTGGGGCTGGAACGGCGGCAACAACCAGAAGTGGACCGTCACCTATTTGGGCAACGGCCAGTATCAGGCCATGGGTGTTGGCAGCGGCAAGTTGCTCGAAGTTGCGGGCGCCTCCACCGCCAATGGTGCAAACGTCCAAATCTATACGTCGAACAATAACAACTGCCAGAAGTGGACCATCACACCGGCAGGCGACGGAAACTACAAGTTCCTGAACGTGAACAGCGGCAAGGCGGTTGATGTGAGCGGCGGCAGCACCGCCGACGGCGCCAATGTCCTCCAATGGCCCTACAGCGGCGCTGATAACCAGCTGTGGCGGATATCCATTGCTCCTTAGATAAAGCAAGCACCTCACGCCGGTCATTTCCCTGTCTGGCGTGAGGAAAACTTCCGATGAACCAATCATGGCTCAAGTTCTCCCTAGCCGGGGCTGCCACGGCCTTCGCCGGTTTGGTAATATCGGCTTGGAGTCCGTATCGTGCGACCTCGCAAGTTAGACAAAGAAAACCAGCAGGGCAGGTCCGATCCCAGATAGCTTCATCATTTAACACGTCTTCGTCAGGCTCTCAAAATTCCCCCTCGTTGTCGGAGGCTGATGATTTCGAGCAATCCATCGCACGGCTGCGAAACCTGCAAAAACCGAACCAGCAGGATCAGGCCCTGGCGTTGTTGATTGAAAAATGGGTGACGGCCGATCCATTGCAGGCTGCCAGCTATGCGCAGGCACAGCCAGAAGCCGCGTATCGCGAAAAACTGCTGCGATCTGTTCTGCAAGCCTGGGCCATTCGCGATTCCAATGCGTCGCTGTCATGGTCCGAGCATCTTATCGATCCGGTGGACCGCCAGAACGCGGCCTCTTGGATTTGTATGAAACTGGCGGAACGATCTCCACCGCAGGCAATTCAGACCGCCATTCATTACCATCTCGACAGAAGTACGAATGGCTTGCTGGAGAATATGACGGCCCAATGGGCGGAACGCGATCCATCCAAAGCTTACAACTGGGCTAGACAGCAAGCTCCCGGAGATCTTCGCGACGCCTTGATGGAGCGCGTGATGTTTGTCTGGTCGCAAACCAATCCCGCCGCCGCTGCCGGTATTGTGGTCAGTGAAATGGAGCCGGGGCCTGAACAAAATGAGGCGGCCATGTCCGTGCTGCACCAGTGGGCATTGAAGGATTTCAATGGTGCGGCGAGTTGGGTTCAAGCCTTTCCCGAAGGGGCCTTGCGCGACCGCGCGATGGCGGAATTGGAGGGAATCAAAAAGCTGCCGCGCATCGGCGATGTTGTTCAAACAGGCCGAGGCGCCGAGGGAAGCGTGGACGACTTCCGAAAGTAGAAGAAGGCTTCAGCGGCCATAGACCGCCGAGTTGAGCGTTTACAACGACTCCGGCTGGCCAAGGAGGCTGGCAACTCGGGTGAGAAGTTTGCCGGCGGCACCGCCGTCGATCACGCGGTGGTCGAAGCTGAGGGTGAGCTCGGCTTCGGTCACAGGGATGAAGTCCTCGATCTCGTCGTCCCATTTCGGCGCTTTGCGGCCGGCTCCGAGTCCGATTAAAAGTGATTGCTCTGGAAGTGGAATGGGAGTCGCCCAGGCGAGTCCGAAGGTGCCGAAGTTGGTGACGGTGGCGGCGGAGTTTTCAAAGGTGTCGGGGGGCAGGCGGCGGCTGCGGCCCAGCTCCACGAGGCGGGTGTATTCGGCAACGAGTTCGCTGAGCGGGATTTTGTCCACGTTGCGGATCACCGGGACGAGCACGCCGTCCTCGGCTTCGACGGCAAATCCGATGTCGATCGAGTTGGGATGAATGATATTGGACCCGACCAGGCGTCCGGCGGCGAGGGAATCTTCCCCGAGGGCGATGGCGAGCGCGCGGATGACATAGAGGGTGGGGCCGGGCTTGGGGTTGCTGATTTTGCGGTGGGCGAGGAGCGGGTCGAGCGTGACGTAAAGCCCGACGGTGGCGAGGGGGCGGGTCCAACTGCGGCGCATGGCATCGGCGACGGCGATGCGCATCCGTGAGGCGGGCGTGGTGTGGTTTTTGGCGAGGCCGACGAGATATTTTTCGAGGTCATCAACGGTCACGCGGCCACCGCTGCCGCTGCCGGGAATGCCGGAAAGGTCGGACGCGCGCAGGCCGAGTTCGAGCATCCGAGCCTTGAGCCGGGGTGAAATGAAACTCGCGCCTTGGGTCTTGGCGGGAACGGGAAGTCCACGAACGGTCGGGGCGACTTTGGCGTCCTCTTTGATGGGAGTTGCAGTGGAATTGAGCGTGCTGGAGGCGGGTTTAGTTTCAACCTCGGGCTCAGGTGCGGGAGTGGCGGAGGAACCATGGCGGGCGGCATCCTCAGCGGAGACTTCCAGGCTGCCAAGCGTAGCTCCGACGGGGTAGCTGTGGCCGACTTCGGCGTTGAGCGCGGCAATTTTACCAACGCACGGGACGGTGACGGACATGACGGCCTTGTTGGTTTCGACGTCGAGGATTTCTTCCTCGGAGCCGACGCTCGAACCGACTTGCGTGCGAATGTTAACAACGGTGGCCTCGGCGATGGATTCGCCAAGCTGCGGCATGATGATGGGAATGAAGGGCATGGTGGGAAAAAGCTACATTCTGAGAAGATTGCGCAGGGCGTTGACGATGGCGGGGGCGGTCGGACGGTGCGCAGCCCAGAGATTGGGATGGTAGGGGATCGGGGTGTCGCGTGCGTTAAGGCGTTGCGGCGGGGCATCGAGCAGCTCGAAACCCTCGGTTACGACGCGGGCGATGACTTCGGCGGTGACGCCGCCCCAAGGGAAGGCTTCGCCGACAGCGAGGAGGCGTCCGGTGCGAGCGACGGAAGCGAGAATCGTATCGGTGTCGATGGGTTTCACCGTGCGAAGATCGACGACTTCGATCTGGTAGGCGTCGAGGGCGAGTTCCTCTGCGGCGGCAAGCGCCTCGTGGAGCATGGCGCTGTAAGTGACGATGGTGGCGTCGCGACCGGGGCGGGCGATGCGGGCTTTGCCAGCGGGGAGGGCGTCGGTCGGAAGCGCGTCGGCTTTCAGATGATAGTAGAGGTATTTATGTTCGCAAAAAACCACCGGGTCATCGATGGCGACGGCTTCCAAAAGCATGGAATAGGCGTCCTCGACCGTGGCGGGCGTCATGACGATCAGTCCCGGATAATGCGCGTAAAGAGCCTCCATGCATTGGCTGTGAAACGGGCCGGACCCTAGATTGCCGCCACTTGGGAGTCGCACAGTAATGGGGCAGGGGACTTCGGTGCGCCAGTAGAGGGTGGCGGCGTGATTGACGATTTGATTGAAGCCGACCGACGAAAAATCGGCGAACTGCATTTCCACAATCGGGCGCATTCCCTCGATGGCAGCGCCGATGGCCGAGCCGACGATGGCGTCCTCGGAGATGGGTGCATCGAGCACGCGACCGGGAAATTCCTTGGAGAGATTCTTGGTGGCCTTGAACGCGCCGCCAAATTCGCCCACATCCTGACCGTAAATGTAAACGCGTGGATCGTCGGCGAGCGCTTTGGCTTGGGCTTCGCGGATGGCTTCGAGATAGGTAATACTCATACTGGCAAAGTCTTCAACGGCAGCCAGTTAAGCCAGATGGCCATCGACTAGGTGACGACTGGAAAGGGCGCACCAATCTTCGGTGCCGGCGTCGGGAACAGGTTCTTTCTGGGCCGTGGAAACGGCGTCGTCGATTTCATTCATCACAGCGTTGCGCAGGGTGGCGAGGTCGCTCTGGGCCAGCCAGCCTTTGGCCAAAATCATTTCCTCGGCAGCGCGCAGGCAGTCCACGGCGAAGGGTTTATGGCGAATAATCGGGTCCACGTAGGAAGCGTCGTCGTGCTCGGCGTGACCTGCCAGACGCAGGATGGTGCCGACGATAAGTTGAGGTCCGCCGCCCGCTCGGGCTGCCGCGACAGCCTTGCCAATGGTGGCGAGGCAATCCGTCAAGCTGGTGCCATCGACCGAGTGACCGGCAAAGCCGTAGCCGATGGCGCGGTCCACCAGATCGGCGCAGGCAAACTGGCGTGAACTGGGCGTGGAGTAGGCGTATTGGTTGTTCGCCGCGAGGACGATGAGGGGCAGTTTCTCGACCGCCGCCATGTTCATCGCCTCGTGAAAGGAACCGGTGGACATGCCTCCGTCGCCGATGCAAGTCGCGCCAACGAAATCAGAGTCGCCTTGAAAACGTTTCGCCATTAAGCCCCCGGCGATTGCCGAAACCATGCAGCCCAAATGGGAAATCATCGCGTAATAACCTTCCCGCGGACGACCCCGGTGGATGTTACCATCGCGGCCGCGCATTGGGCCAAGGCGAGAACCGAGATAGGTCTGCATCGACTCGATCAACGGCTCGCCAAAGGCCAGCCGTCCCGCCTGATCGCGAATGAGCGGGGCGAAGATGTCGCTGCCTTTTCTCAGGTTTACGCCGAGCGCCGCGCTGAGAGCTTCCTGACCGCGGCCCAGATAGACGCCGCCGACGATTTTCCCAGCTTTCCAGAGGGCGCTCAGGCGGTCCTCGGACAACCGCGCCAGCAGCATCCAGCGGTAGGTGGCCAGAAAAAGATCGCGCTGATTGTCAGCCTGGTCGTCACCTGAGTCGTCACTTTGGGCGGGAGAAATCACAGATTGAGGGCGGGTAGCCATTTGCGCCAAGGTTAAGCGATGACTCACGAGGTCTGCAACGGTTTGTTGCGCCACTTTCTATTTTAGAACTCCATGCGCACACCGCCGTAATAAGCGCGGCCGAGACTCGGGTAACCGAAGACCTCGGCGTGCTCCTCGTCGAGCAGGTTTTCAACGCGGCCAGTGAGGTGGAAATAACGGCAAACCTCGTAGTCCGCGGCGACGCGCAGGGTGGTGTAATCCTCGATGTCAAAATTAGCCGCGCCAAAGCTCAATTCCTCGCGCCCCGAGACAGATTCGAGTTCCAGTCGAGTCTGCAAACGCTCAAACCAGCGGTAGCTGATCGCGCCGCTGAAATGATTCCGAGGTCGCCGCGCGAGCCGGGCTCCATTCGGTTGCTGGATGTCTTCGCTGGAGGTTTTTTCCGTCTCCAGCCAGGTGTAATTGATCGAAAAATCGAGGTTCTTGATGGGCGTCCAGCGAAGGAACGACTCGATCCCATGCGTGGTGGCTGAGCCGAGATTAAAGGTATTAAAATCGCCGTCGAAGCCCACGAGATTGGACGCGTCGTTGTGGAAAAAAGTCGCGCCGACGGACATTTTTTTGCCCATCAACGGCTGCTCGAAGCCCGCGTCCCAGCCAAACGTCTCATTGGGATCGAGGTTGAAATTGTTCCCGTAGATTTTGTCCTGACTCGTCGCGGGGCTGAAGCCGGTCGCGACGCTGGAATGCAGAATCGTGCCGGTCTTTGGCGTCACATAATTTGCCGCCACACGCCACGTTCCGATGTCGCCTGACTGTGAAAAATGATCGAACCGCCCGCTCGCCACGACAGTGAGATCGTGAATCGGATGTAACTCGAATTGCAAAAACGCGGCGTGGTTTTCGGTGTTGTCGGTGATGAATTTATCGCCAAACGCGATGAACGGCTGCTCCTGCTCGAGTTCCACACGACTGTAAAAATAACCGCTGACGATTTGCAGCCAGTCGGCGGCTTCGATCACGTTTTGATAATCCACCTGCCAGCGTTTGAACAACGCGCGCGTCGGCCCGACGAAACCGTCGTCACTCGGATCGCTTACCTGCCGCTCGCGATCGACCCCGACCGAGAGTGTGTGATGCCACCAGGACGTGGCGTCCCATTCGACTTTGGGCGCAATCAGCCAGCGCTCCGTCAGTAAATTATCAAGCGGCTTGGGGTTGAAAATACTTCCCGGATTTCCTGTGTCCGCCAGCGAATAGAGAACGAGCGTGGAAAAGCGAAACGTGTCGGTCGGCTGCCAGCCGATCCGGGCAGTGCCCGAGGTGTAACGATACTGGCTGTTGGGCCGGTCGTTGTCGGTGTCGAGATGGGAAATGGCTGCGAAATAATCCACCGTTCCAGCCGATCCACTGGTGGTCGCCGCCTCGCGAAAGGTGCCGAAGCTGCCCGCCTCCAGACTGAGCGAGCCCGTGGGTTTTCCGTTGCCGGTTTTCGTGATGATATTCACCACGCCGCCGCCCGCCCGTGGTCCGTAGAGACTGCTCTGCGGGCCGCGCACGACCTCGATGCGGTCGATGTTTTCCGTGGATAAATCGGCGAAATTAAAAAGCCCAGCGAGACCTTGGTTCACAGGCAATCCATCGATCATTACCTGAGTCGCCTCACTGGTGAGTCCGCGAGTAAAAACCGATGTGAGCTGCCCCGGTGCGCCGGTTTGCACGACATCCAGGCCCGGCACGTTGCGCAAGGCGTCGGCGACATGAGTGATCTGGCGATCCTGCAATTCCTGGGCGGTGATGACAGTGACGGACGCCGGACTGCGCTCGACCGTGGACTCTAGGCGCGTGCCGGTGACGATCAATTCGTCGAGGGTGCTGGTTTCCTGCGCCCACGCGGTGGACGCGACGATGCTAATGGCTGCAATGCAGCCGCGAATGAATACGGACATTTTCTTTTTAACTCCTGGTTTTGATTTAAGAGAAATCAGGAGCGCGAGCCATCGCAGCGGAAACGAGTTCCATTGAAATGAAAACGACTGGTCTGAAGTCTCATTGCTTCTTTTTTGCGAAGAAGGTTGGGCATCGCGCCACACACATGGCGCGATGAATGAGGTGAACCTGGCGAATGTTCTGACTTCTGGCTTCTGGGCGGAGTTGCATGGCACTCAGCCCGACCTTTTTCCCGCCTTCACCCGTTGGTTTTTGTGAAAACCTCCAGATTGGCAAAATGGGAAATCGTATCCAGTAACAGCAGCGCGACTGTTCCCGATTTTCACGGGATTTCTCGCTTCGGCTCACATTAATTTGCTCGCAAAGAACTGGAGGTAAATTGGAGATCCATCCCGAAGGCGGCAAGCCAAAAGTGGGGCAAACATTTTTTCATTGTGCCAGCGCGGCTTCTGTCAGATTGGAAAGGTATGACCGTGGAAGCAGAACTCAAAAAGATCGCGAAAGGCGCCACGCCCGTGCGCCTGAGTTCGGCGCTGGCGATGCAGAACCTGCACGAGGCCGGGGGGCTGGTGCTGCGCGGAGTCTTCCTGAATTCGACTATGGCCGTGGTGAAAATCCTCTCCGGCGTGCTTGGCAGTTCCTACGCCTTGATTGCCGACGGCATCGAATCGCTTCTCGACGTGGCGGGTTCGGTCGTTACCTGGCGCGGTGTGCGGCTCGCTGCGACTCCGCCCGACGTGGGGCATCCCTACGGCCATGGCAAGGCGGAACCACTGGCGGCGATTTTGATTTCCGTGTTCGTTTTCTTCGCGGCCATCCTCATTGCACTGCTCAGTATTCGGGAAATGTTCGTCCGGCAACACACGCCGCCGGCGGCCTGGACTTTGATCGTGCTCATCGTCGTTATTCTAGTGAAGGAAATCATCTTCCAAGTCATGTCGCATCGCGGCAAGAAACTCGGCAGCAGCGCGCTCATTGCCGACGCCTTTCATCATCGCAGTGACGCCATCACGTCCATCGCAGCTTTCATAGGTATCTCTGTCGCCTTGATCGCCGGTCCCGGCTATGAAAACGCCGATGACTGGGCCGCGCTTTTTGCCTCGGGTTTCATCGGCTACACAGCGATCCAGCGCATGCGTCCGGCCATCAATGAAATCATGGATTCCGCGCCCGATCCCGAGATCGAAGCTGGTGCGCGCGAAGCCGCCGAAAGCGTCCCTGGTGTCATCGGTCTCGACGAATCCCGCATGCGCAAGATGGGCCTGGAATATTTCATGGATCTCCACCTGATCGTCGATGGAAACATTAGCGTCCACGAGGGGCACCGCATCGCGCACGAGGTAAAAGACGCGATCCGCCATCGCAACGGCCTCATCACCGATGTTCTCGTCCATGTCGAGCCACGGAAGACGGCGGCGAGATCCAGCTAGTACTCGACGGCGAGTGGTTGTAAATGCAGTGGGAAGCCGCCAGCCAAAAAATTATTCACATCTGGCCGCAGAGATTCAGCGTAATCTCACACATGAAACTCCTACTCATCATGTCGTTCCTTGCCTTCTTTACCAACGCGCATGCCCTCGATGTCGGCGCCGCCGCTCCCTTGGTGAGTGCCGTCGATGAAAATGGCGCCACCGTCAAGTTCGAGGACTACTACAAAAAGGGGCCGACTTTGGTTTATTTCTACCCCAAAGCCGACACGCCTGGCTGCACGAAACAAGCCTGTAGTCTGCGAGATTCATTTGAAAGTTTGCAAGGACGCGGGTTGCAAATCCTTGGCGTGAGCGAGGACAAAGTGGAGTCGCAAAAGGCGTTCAAAGAGAAATATCATCTGCCTTTTTTGCTGATCGCCGATCACGATGGCGCGGTGGCCAAGGCTTTCGGAGTGCCCACGATGTTAGGACTAGCCAAGCGCCAGTCGTTTCTGATCAGCGGTGGAAAAGTTGTCTGGAACGACCTTAATGTTTCCCCGTCCGATCATGTGGCGAAGGTGCAAGCTGCGATGGAGAACTTGAAGTAAACCGCAATAGCTAGGAGCGGACTAACATTCCTATCATCCCGGCTCAGGTTTCCTGATAACCGGGCGCGAAGAAAAAACGATAGATGCCGCCGCCGAGCAGACCGCCAAGCAGCGGTGCCACGATGTAAACCGTCAGCCAGCCGTGGCCATTTGCGGTGAATGGAATGGAACCCCAGCCTGCGACGGCCGAGAACAGCCTCGGACCCAAGTCGCGCGCCGGATTCATGCAGGCCATAGTGAGCGGCCCGATCAAGGAAATCAGCAAGGTGACCGTAAGTCCAATGGTGGCGGGTGTGAGCGTTTGCGGACGCGTCTTGTTGCGTTCGTCGGTCGCGCAGAAAATCACCAGCAGCAGGATCGCCGTTGCGATGACCTCCGCGAAAAAGGCTGCGGGCATGGACATCTTCAAACGCGCCGCTGCATCGAGCGCCTTGCCGCCTGGGTTAGGGAAATATTCGCCGTAAACCATCGCCGTCGCCTCGCTCCCAGCCTGGCCTCGAATGATGTCGTGAGTCGTTTCATAGACCCGCAGGCTGTCGCCGAAAATGCCATAGAGCACGGCGCAGGCGGCGAACGCACCCAGCATTTGCATCAGCCAGTACGGCAAAATGCGCCGTTTCGGAAACGTGGACCACACGGCCATGCTCAGCGTCACCGCCGGATTCAGGTGAGCCCCGCTCAGCGCGCCTGTGAGATAAATCGCCGTCGCAATGCCCAAGCCCCAGACGATCGCGATCTGGAAAACACCGACCTGCGCTCCCATGAGCACGGCGGCGTGAACGCTGCCGCAGCCGAAAAAAACCAGCAGGAACGTCCCGAAAAATTCCCCGACCATCCAGTCCCACGGCGCGGTGCGGCGGGATGAAACGGCCTTCGAGGTGGCGGTAATGCCCTCGACAATGTTGTCCATGTTTTGTGATTGCGACATAAGTGTGTGACTTGGTTGGGGTTACTTGTGGGTGCGGAGAATTTGGGCCGACTCGGGGTCTTTCAGGAGCATCTCGCACATCATGCGCTTGGCCTTGTTGCTGCGGAGAACCTTCTCGCAGAGGTCTTGGTAATCCTTCTCCGTCCAAGGGCGTGCGTGCGCCTCGTCGGTAAATTTCTTCGTCACCTCCTTCTGCCCGCTGGTGGTGTCGGCTTGCGCGTGGAGGCAGACCAGGCTGAGGCTGGCGAGGAGGAGAAGTCGTTTTTTCATGTGGACGCGATTGTCATCACAACGCCGCCACCACCGCAAGCTTGCATAAAAACTCCGTGCGCCTTCGCACAAAAGACGGCTGATTTTCGAGTTCCATTCGTATCAGGAATGTCCCTGAGCCACCCGCATGATTGAAATCCCCCTGACTCCCGCCGACGATGACCGTCCACCGCCTCGTTTGACGAAACTAGCCGAGCTTTTGCAGGACGGCGTCGGCGTCCGCTCCTTCGTTCTCACCGGGCTTTTTCTGCTCGCCGTTCTCTACACCCTCTACTTCGCGAAGGAATTTCTCCTCCCCATCTTCCTGGCCATGATGTTCACCTTTCTGCTCGTGCCGGTTGTGCGTTTCTTGAAGCAGCGCCTGCACCTCCCGGAACATATCGGAGCGGCGATCGTCATGCTCGGGCTCGTCGGCATCCTCGCTGGTGCCGTCGTTTTCGTGAGCGATCCCGCCAGCGAATGGCTGCAAACTCTTCCCTCGAAAATGCCCGAGCTGGAAACCCGCCTGCGCCTGCTGAAAAAGCCCATCGCTAAAGTCACCGCCGCCAGCGCCGAAGTCGAGAAACTCGCCACCGTCACCGATCCCGCCGGCGTGAAAACCCAGATCATCCAGGCACCGCAGAAATCGCCCGTCGCCGTGATCATGAGCCAGACGCCCGCCTTCGTGGCGAACCTCTTCGTTATGCTCATCCTGCTCTATTTCCTCCTTGCTTCGGGCAACTCCTTCCTTCGCAAACTCGTCACCATGACGCCCAAACTCCGCGACAAAGTCCGCGCCGTGGAAATCTCGCGCGACATCGAGGAAAAAATCTCCAAATACCTGCGCGTCACCTTCACCATTAACGCCTGCCTCGGCCTCGCCGTCGGCACCGCGTCCTACTTCGTCGGCCTGCAAAACTACATCCTCTGGGGCTCCCTCGCGTTTCTCTTCAACTTCGTGCCCTACGTCGGCGCGCTCGTCGGCATCGTCTCCATCCTCCTAGTCGGCCTGCTCACTTTCCCGACCACCAGCCACGCCTTTGTCATGCCCGGCATCTACCTCGCCATCGCCGTGCTGGAGGGAAACTTCATCACCCCGATGATCATGGGCCGCTTCATGACCCTAAACCCGGTCGCCATCTTCATCTCATTGATGTTCTGGGGCTGGATCTGGGGCATTCCCGGAGCACTGCTCGCCGTCCCGATGCTGGCCATCGTGAAAATCCTCTGCGACTACATCGAACCCCTCGAACCCATCGGCGAGTTTTTGGGGAGTTAGGGCGTTATCTAACTCGACTCGGTGGTTTTTTCGATCCAGTAAAGTTAAGGCTGACAGCGGGCAGGGTGGCAGGCTAAATCCTGTCCATGAGCACTCTGGCTGACGAATTTTGCGCGTGGGTTTTGCATCCCTCCCGGACCAATGATGAATTATACACCGCTGAGCTGATCCTTGAGTGGGGCCGGGTGGTCTGGGGCTGGAAGCACAAGAATCCTGAGGTGACGGACTGGGAGTTGGACAGGAAAAAGAGAAGCGCGCGTCGGCTCAATCCGGCTTACCGCCCGAAGATTGATCGTGATCTGCTAGATAAAACAATCGAGGTCTGGGGCGAAATCAAAAGATTTGCAACGAGTTACAGCGACGACCGTGTAGTGAGAAATCTCTCAGCTCTGCATTTTTTCCCACATCTCGAGGAAGTGGAAATCCGTGACTGCGAGGTTGAGGATTTTTCGGTGCTGCGGGAGCTGCAAGCGCTCAAAAAATATTGTGTGACCGAGCCTCATCTGAACGGGGGGCATCACTTCCAGAGCTTGGAGGATCTGGCGGTTTTGCCCACGCTCGAGTCTCTCTCGCTTTCACTCTCCGGACGAATCTCCTTGTATTGGGTGATGTGGGGCCGCTCAACCGCGTGGAGGCGGCAAACTTAAACGCAGATTTTCATTTTAAAACACCGCTGCGCTCGTTGCGCGATGTACCCGAGATGCCGCTCTTGCGGCGATTAGTGATCGAGCCGGTGGCGACGCTGGATGGGTTGGAACGTTATCCGAAGCTAGTGAATCTGGAAGTGGATGGATTTTACCGGGATTTGACGCCGCTGGCCGCGCTGCCGGAAGTGACGTCGCTGAAATTGAATGGGAATCTCTTTACCGATCTGGCCCCGGTCTGCCGCATGGGGGGGCTGCGCAAGCTGGAGATGGAACGGGAGCATCCGCTCGACATCTCGGTGCTGGCCGAGGCGCCGGAGTTACGCGAGGTGCTCATGCCCCGCTGCCCGATCATGGCCACCGAGCTGACAGCGCTCCAGGCGGCGCTCGTGCCCTGGAGTATGGATTTCACGATTGATCCGCCACGCGCGCTGGAGCCGCTGCGTTTTGTGGTTTACAGCCGTCAGGACGAGGAGATGAAGCGGGTGCGGGAGGCCAAACAGTTGAAGTCCAACGAGGAGTACCATCGACGTGTGGCCACGGAGGATGCCGCGCTTCGGGCAGCCGAGGGAAAGTGGTTTGAGGAAGAAATTTACCAGCGCTTGAACCGGCTGCTCGGCCCAGGATGGGGCATCCCGAATGGAAACCATGTGCCGGTGCGCCGGTATGCTGACGTAATGCGTTTCCGCGAGATCGTGCAGGTCTTGCGCGAGATCAGCGCAATGTGCCGGAAGCCGGCAAATTATCTGCTCATCATCGAGCCGCATGGCGACATGAGCGAGGACATGGACCGCATGCGCCTTCGCAATGGCGAGGAAACGGCGGATTGGCTGCTCAAGCCCTTCGATGCCGCGCAGGAGAAGGAAGAATGGGAAAATTTCCGCAAAGGCCGTCTGGAACAACGGGAGTTTTTGGAGCGAGAGCACCGGATGCGCCTGCAACAGCAAGGCGGCATGGAGATTAACCCGGCGGAGTTTGCGCACAAGGAGGAGGCGATTCCTAAGGAGAAAATCGCCGCGGGAGATGTGCCTGATGGGGTCGAGGACGACGAAGATTTCCAAGAGTCGGAGGGAGATTGGAATGATGACGGAGGGCTGATGCTTCCGCCGCCGGACGATGAGACGAGCGAGATGGCCCAGGATCTGGGTTTCTACGCGGTGCTTCTGGAAAACACGCTTCTAGTGGCCTCAAGCCACGATGAAAGAGAAAATGCCACCTATTTCATGGGCGAGGAGCCCCTCGAATGGAGTGATCTGCCGGAGCCGCCAGAGGAGCGCCCACTGCCAGTTTTCTAGGTGAACTTGTCGGGCGTGGCTCTGGAGTTTAAGCGCGGCGTTCCTGGATGGCTCGCAGAATGTCGGCGATGACTTCGTTGCGGGGTTTCGCGCCGAGGTTGCCTTTGCCGTGGACTCGGAGGCTGATCTGTTGATTCTCCAAATCGCGTCCACCGAGGACGAGCATGGTGTGAACTTTCATTTGCTCGGCGGCGGCGATCTTGGCTTTGATCGGGTCGTTACTGGAATCGAGTTTGGCTCGGACGCCCGCTGAGCGGAGTTCCATTTGAATCTGCGTGGCGTATTCGAGGAGTGGAGGTTCGTTTCCAATCGGCAGGACGCGGACTTGCTCGGGGGCCAGCCAAATCGGGAAATTGCCCGCATAGTGTTCGATGAGGAAGCCGATGAAACGTTCGTGCGTGCCAAGCGGCGCACGGTGGATGCAAAGCGGCGTGGCCTCGGTGTTGTCGCGGGTTTTGTAAGTGAGACCGAAGCGGGCCGGGACGGCGAAATCGACCTGGTTGGTGGCCAACGTAAATTCTTTGCCGATGATGCTCCAGATTTGGATGTCGATCTTCGGGCCGTAGAAGGCGGCTTCGTTGGGGACTTCGACGAACGGTGCGCCGCTGGCGACTAACACGTCGCGGACCATTTTTTCGGTCTTGAGCCAGAGGTCGCTTTGATCGACGTATTTTTTTCCTAACTCCGCCGGGTCGTGGGTGGAGAAGCGGAATTGGTAGCGGTCGATGCCGAAGATGCCGAAGTATTTGAGATACATTTTATTCACCGCGTCGAACTCGGCGGCGAATTGTTCCTCGGTGCAATAGATGTGGGCGTCGTTCATCTGCATGGCCCTGACCCGCATGAGGCCGAAGAGTTCGCCCGATTGCTCGTAACGATAGCAGGTGCCGTATTCGGCGAGGCGCAGGGGGAGATCGCGATAGGAACGCGGCACCGCGCCGAAGAGTTTGTGGTGGTGCGGGCAGTTCATGGCCTTGAGGTAGTAAATGTCCGCCAAGCTCTTGAGTTCGGCCACGATTTCAATTTGACGATTCTCCAGCGTCGTCACTCTTTTGTTGTCCTTTATGAATTGAGGACTTGGATTAAAGCTCGGATCAAACTCATCCACCGTTCCGATGGCTCCGCGAAGTTCCGCAGCCTCCTCTTCCGCGCGGCTGAGCTCTAGCTTCAACTCGTCGTATTTCTTACGATCACTAGCTTCGACCAGCTCAATCGCTGGAAACATCGACCCCGCGTAGTAAGGCAAATGCCCGCTGGTTAGATACATGTTCTCACGCGCCAGATGCGGGGTTCTAACACGGTCATAGCCACCTGCGAATTCCGTCTCTTTCGCTAGTTTTTCTAACTCCTCTATCAAGACGGTGCCGTTCGGCAGCCAGAGCGGGAGGCCGGGGCCGACGTCGTCGTCGAAGGTGAAAAGTTGCATCTCTTTTCCCAGCTTCCGGTGTTCGCGTTTCTTCGCTTCCTCCAACATCGCGAAATATTCGTCGAGGGCGGTTTTGTTTTTGAAGGCGGTGCCGTAGATGCGCTGGAGTTGGGGATTGTTTTCGTCGCCTTTGTAGTAGGCGCTGGCGACTTGGGTGAGCTTAAACGCCCCGATGTTGCCGGTGCGCATGACGTGCGGTCCGGCGCAGAGGTCGATGAAGTCGCCATTCTTATAGAGCGAAATTTCCTCATCGGCGGGAATGTTCTCGATGATGTCCAACTTGAAAACACTCGCCTCGCCTCGCTCTGATAACGCTGAAAGTCGTCCCTTTTTTGCTAGATCGAGCGCTTCGTCGCGGCTGACGACTACTTTCTCGAACGTCTGGTTTTCCTTCGTGATCCGCTTCATCTCAGCCTCGATTTTTTCAAAGTCGTCGGGCGTGATGCGGTGTTCGAGTTGAACGTCGTAGTAGAAGCCGTTCTCAACGGGCGGACCGGCGGCGAACTGCGCCTCGGGCCAGTATTTCAGAATGGCGGTCGCCAGCACATGCGCTGCGGAATGGCGGAGCCGTTCCAGATCGGACATTTGGTGGCGTTGCTCGAGGGTTTTGCGTTCGTCGGACATGGGGTGGAGATTTTAGCGTGAAAAGAGAAAGGTGAAAGGTGAAATGTGAGGCTTGCCGACGAGAAACCGCCCTCCAGGACGCTCACGAAGGGCGGAAGCCGCCGGGTGCGGGGTCCAGAAGTCTCTTTACGGGCAGACCGGGCCAGCGTGCAAACTTTTGGAGCGTCGTAAGGGGCGGACGGCGGCGACTTCCGTCCTTTGCGAGCGTCTTGGAGGACGGACGGAGCGTCGTGCGGATTTTGGGAGAGTCTTGGAAGGCAGAAGCCAGCGCCATCCGGGGTAAAAGAGCGTCCTGACGGGCGGAAGGGAACGGCTTCCGCTGCTTTGAAGAGCCGAAAAGACCGACTTCTCGGAGAAGTCCGTGCTTTGGAAAGCTCAAAAGTGCATCCGACCGGGGGAGAGGACGATTATGGGAGCCCTCGAGATGACCTTCTTCGGGAGGTGGCTGTTTATAGACAGCCCAAAGCGTGTCCTCTCCGGTGGGTGGCTCTTCTTGGTCGGGCTTCGAGGCGTCGCCCCCGGGACGCGGCACTTTCTGAGTGTGCTCCGACTCGCCGCACCGGGGAGGGGGCTCGTTATGGAAGAGAAAAAGACCGCCTTTCACGCCTCAGCCGCTTTCATCGAGTGCAAAAAGCCGATTTTCCGCACTTCGGGCCAGAGCGCGGCCACGGCGAAGACGACCAGGATGGTGCCCAGGCCGCCGCCGACCACCGATGCGACCGGACCAAACCACGCGGCGGTCATGCCGGACTCAAACGCCCCGATTTCGTTTGAGGAGCCGATGAAGACGTTGTTCACCGCCGACACCCGACCGCGCATGGTGTCGGGCGTGAGGATTTGCACCAGGCTGTGGCGCACCACCACGCTCACGGTGTCGAATGCGCCCGTGAGAAAGAGCATCGCCAGCGACAGCCAAAAGTTGTGCGAGAATCCGAAAACCACCGTTGCGAGTCCGAAGCCGATCACGGCCATTAGCATGGAAGTCCCCGGTTTCCGCATCGGCGGCAGAAAGGCAATTGTGGCCGCCATAAGGATCGCGCCCACACCCGGCGCTGCCCGCAGCCAGCCGAGTCCGATGGGGCCGCAATGTAAAATATCCCGCGCAAAGACGGGCAGCAGCACGGTCGCGCCGCCGAGAAGGACGGCAAAGAGGTCGAGCGTGATCGTCGCGAGCACAATGCGATTTTGGAAAACGAAGCGCACGCCGCTGAAAAGTTCGCTGAGTCCACTGCCGCTCGGTCGGGTCGTTTTCACCGCCTCCATGCGCGGCTGGATGAAAAAGAGCGTGGCGAAGAAGACGAGCGACGAGACGACATCGATCAGGTAGATCGGAGTGTAACCCAGCCGCGCGATGAGTAGTCCGCAAAGCGACGGACCGACGACACTGCCGAGCTGAAACAGGCTGCTGCTCCAGGTGATGGCGTTGCTGACCTCGGGCGGGTCCACGAGATTGGGCACGAGCGCGCTGCGGGCGGTCCAGCCAAAGGTTCTGGCACACGATCCAATGAAGAGCAGCGCATACATCCAGCCGATGGCGGATTGCGTGATGGAGACCCAGGCGAGGCCGAGCGAGGAGAGCGCGGTGAAAATCTGCGCGACCATGATGATTTTCCGCCGGGAAACCCGGTCCGTGAGGTGACCCGAGGGGAGTGCGAGTGCGATCAGCGGCACGCCGGCGGCGAGACCCACGTAGCCGAGCATCGCTGCGGAGTGCGTGCGCTGGTAGATTTCCCAGCCGACCACGACATCGACCATCTGGCGTCCGATGATGGAGGCAAAGTTCCCGATGGCAAACAGCCGGAAGGACGGATGGCGCAAGGCGGCAAATGGATCGTGCCGGATGGATTCGGAAGTGCCGGTGGAGTTCAATGGAAGTCGGATGTGGCCATGAACCGGGAGGGAGGACAGTTTTCCACAAGCCGTGCGTCAGAGCAAACGGGTGCCGCCCTGACTGCGCACGGCATTTGCTTAAAGAGAGTGGCCCCCCTTTCTTCGCATGACTGTCTCCAAACGCTCCATTTACACGCTGCCGATTCTCATTTTTGTCTTCGGCGCGGTGAGTTCCATCGGGTTGCTGCTCTGGATGATACGGCTGCAGGAAGAAAGAATCACCCGAGATTTTGCCCGCGTGTCTGGCGATCGCTCGGTGGCGGTGATGCAGCGGTTGCAGCAGGATTTGGGCATCCCGGAAAACATCCGCCAGCTCTACGACTCAAGCGATTTCGTGGATGAAAATGAGTTCCGAAATTTCGTGACACCGCTCCTCCAGAAACGGTCGGAACTCGACTGCGTCGCCTGGGCCCCGCGGGTCGTGGGGGCCGACGGGCAGGTGCGCCATATTGCCAATTATCTGGAGTCTCAAAAAGACGGCACGCTCGGGGGCGGGATGACCCTGGAGGAGCTGCCGGGGATGAGGGACGCGATTCAGGCGGCCGTGCAAACCGGGAGTGCCAGTTGGATCAATCTTCCCTCGGAGTCGCAGCAGCCGGGCACCCGGGCCGACTGGCTGGTGGTGCTGCCAGTAAAGTCTCATCAGTCCAATTCCGAGCACAGGAAGACGGAGGAAGGCGTCCTGCTGGCCCGGATCGATCTGCATCGGTTGATGTTTGAGGCTTTCGACAGTCTGGAAAAGGTGGGCCTCGACGCGGAGATTTACGACGGGAAAGTCGCCGAGTCGCACGTGCTTGCGAAGTGGTTTAGCCTCACCCGGACCGAGCCCTACGATCCGCAGAAGGAGCGGGACGCGGCGCATTATGCGTTTACCCGGACAGCGGACTTGGGGTCGAGTGAATGGACGATTTATTGCCGTCCAGCGCCGCATTTCATGGAGCATTACCAATGGTGGGAGCAGGGGTTTATCTTTGCCGGCTGCCTGCTGCTGAGCGTGCTGGTGGCGATGTATCTGCTGCGCCAGCGTCTCGCGGCCCACGAGTTGCGGCGCCAGCACGATATTACGAGCCTTCTGGAAAACGTGGCGGTGGCTGCCAACGAAGCGGCGACCGACCAGGAACTGCTCGCCAAATCGCTCCAGGTGATCTGTGCCTATCTCGACTGGCCGTTTGGCCATGTCTGCGTGCCCGATCTCGCGGATGCGAACGTGCTGGTGTCGAGCGGCGTTTTTAGCATCACCGACGAGGAGCGTTTCCAAGGGATGCGGCATGAGACGGAGAAGATGAGATTTTCCAAAGGCATGGGATTGCCAGGCCGGGTGATGGAATCGCGGGAGGTGCTCTTCGTGGAAGACTTGCGGGAGTTTGAGGGTTTCCTGCGCAAAGAAGCGGCTGAGGGCAGCGGCCTGCTTTCTGCGTTTGCCTTCCCTGTGATCGTGCGGGATCGCGTGGTGGCGGTGGTGGAATTTTTTCATCTCGACGTCAGCCAGCCGTTCCCCGACTGGCGGCAACTGCTCCTGAGCATTAGCCGGCAGATGGGGCTGGCGATGGAGCGCAGGCTGGCTGCGGAGGATTTGATGGAGAAGACGGCGGTGCTGGAGAATGCCGCCGATGGCATCGCCTATGTGGATGTGTCGGGTGTGTATATGACGGTGAACAAGGCGTATGCCCGCATGTGCGGCGTCGCGGCGAATGAATTGATCGGCACGAACCGGCGCAGCCATATCTATCGTGAGGACGTGGATATATTTACGGCGGCTTATCTGGAGATGATCATGGACGGGCGTTCCGAGGCGGAGGGACGTTTCCTGCGTCCGGACGGGTCGATTTTTTATCAGGAGCTGACGATGATCCGCGACTTGGATCGCGCGGGCAATCTCCGGGGTTGCTACTTGTTTTCCCGCGACATTACCCAGCGCGAGGAGCATCAAAAAGCGCTGAGAGAGAGCGAGGAACGCTTCATGGCCTTTATGGCGAACAACCCGGCGAGCGCCTCGATCAAGGACGAGGAGAGTCGGCTGGTTTACATTAATCCGGCGAGTCTGCGGAATTTCGGCCTGACTCAAAATGCCATCGGCAAGCCGCCCGAGGAGCTGACCAATCCAGAGGCCGCGAAGATCATTCGCGAAAGCGACCAGAAGCTCCTCGCCTCGAACAAGCCGTTGATGCAAGTCGAAGTCATCCCGGACCGAACCGGGAAAATCCGCCACTGGCTGGTCTATAAATTTCCGATGAAAGGCCGCGATAACCAGCGTCTGATCGGGGTGCTTTGCCTCGATATGACGGATCGTATGGAGGCCGAGGCGGCGATGATCGAGGCGCGCGACGAGGCGCTGGAGTCGGCGCGGCTAAAGTCGCAATTTCTCGCCAACATGAGCCACGAGATTCGCACGCCGATGAATGGCCTCATCGGAATGCTCGGACTGCTGGCGAAGACGGAGTTGCAGGCGAATCAGTCCGAACTGCTGCGCACGGCGATGACGGCGTCGGATTCACTGCTGCGCCTGCTAAACGACATTCTGGATTTCTCGAAGATCGACGCGGGTAAAATGGAACTCGACCCCGTCGTTTTCGACCCGCGCCAGTGCCTGCGCCACTCGGTGAGAATCCTCGAGGCCAACGCTCACAAGAAAGGACTGGAACTCACCTGCGAGGTGGCGCCCGAGGTCCCCGAGCATCTTCTCGGCGACTCCGGGCGGCTGGCGCAAATCGTGGTTAACCTGGTGAACAACGGCATTAAATTCACCCACGAAGGCGCAGTCTCGGTCCGCCTGTTTCTCCACGAACGCCGGGGCAACGAAGTCCTTCTCCATGGCGTCGTCCGCGACACCGGCATCGGAGTTTCGGAAAGTCATCGCGAGCTGATTTTCCAGCCGTTCCGCCAGTCCGACAGCTCGACTGCTCGCCAGTACGGCGGCACTGGGCTGGGGCTCGCGATTTGCTCGCAACTCGTCGATCTCATGGGCGGCCGCATCTGGATCGAAGCCCCGGCTGGCGGCGGCAGCGAGTTCCATTTCACTGTGCTGATGGCCGAATCCGCAGAGCCCGCGCCTGCCATGCTCGCCGGCCAGCCCGTGGCGTCGCTCGCGCGGCATTCGCTGCGAATCCTCCTCGCCGAGGACAACGAGATCAACCAGCAGCTCGCCATTTCGCTCCTGCAGGAGCGCGGACACCATGTCATCCTCGCGCGCAACGGATTTGAAGCCGTGGAGCTTTTCGAGAAATCACGTTTCGACCTCATCCTCATGGACGTGCAAATGCCCGGTAAGGACGGCTACCAGGCGACGCTCGACATTCGCAGCCATCCGAGGGGAAAAACCATCCCAATCTATGCGGTCACGGCCCACGCCATGCCCGAGGATCGCAGGCGCTGCCTCGAAGTGGGCATGAACGATTACCTCACCAAACCGATCCGCGTGGACCAGTTTGCCCAGCTCGTGGAGGCGAAAGTCGAGCGCAACGAAACGCTCGCCCAACAACCGACGGCGACTCGAATCATCAAGACCCGGCGCATCGCTCCGCCCGCAGTCGGCTGCAAACAATTCGACCTCGGCGCTCTCCGCCAGATGGTGAACAACAACGACGCGCTCATCCTTCAACTCGCCTCCACTTTTACCCGCCAGGCCGCCGAGGATCGGAGTCAAATGCAGTCCGCTTTGCTGGATCGGAACGGCACGCAGCTCGAACATTCTGCGCATCGTTTGAAGGGATCTGCCCTGAGTTTTTCCGCCGCACCGTTGGCCGCAATCGCGCAAACCCTGGAGACCTCGGGCCGCAATGACGACTTCCAAAGCGCGAGCGCCGTCTGGGAAAAGTTTGAGTCGGCTTACACCGCATTGGTGTCGGAACTCGATGCATTAAATTGATAGTCACAATTTTTGCGGGCGTGAGCTGCGTATATGGTAACGTATTCGACCCCTCATGAACATTCTCATCGCCGAAGACGACGCCATTTCCCGGCTCCTCCTCACAGACACTCTCACGCGCTGGGGGCACCAGGTCGAGGCCGTGGAAAATGGCGAGCAGGCTTGGGAAGTCTTTCAGCGCAAAGACGCGCCGCCGCTGGCGATTCTCGACTGGATGATGCCCGGTCTCGATGGACTTGAGGTCTGCCGCCGCGCCCGCAGCCTGCCCCGGAGCGTGGCGTTTCACATTATATTGCTGACCGCCCGCGAGCAAAAAGCCGACATCGTCGGTGGGCTCGAAGTCGGCGCAAATGATTACATGGTCAAGCCCTTCGACCCTGCGGAATTGCGCGCCCGCGTCGGCGTCGGCGAGCGAATGATTGTGCTGCAGGAGGAACTGGCCGCCCGCGTAATCGAGTTGGAGGCGGCTCTGGAAAAAGTGAAGAAGCTCCAGGGAATGCTCCCGATTTGTTCCTATTGTAAAAAGATTCGCAACGACGAGGACTATTGGCAGGAGGTCGAGACCTATCTCGGCGACCACTCGGAGGCGGAATTCAGCCACGGCATCTGCCCGCATTGCTTCGAGAAATTAATGGGCGTCTCGTTCGCCGAGGCGAAAGCCAAAAAGGGAATCTAAGCAGTGGAATTGAGGCGAGTTTTTTCGTGCCTTTTCGCGGCGGCTTGTCCTTAATATGGGCTTCCCATGAGCCAGCCTTCGCCCCGCAAAAAAGTCGCCGTCGTCGGAGCATCCGGCTATTCCGGGGAGGAACTCCTCCGCCTCCTTGGGAATCATCCAGAAGTCGAATTGGTCGCGATCACCTCGCGCCAGCACGCGGGCAAGGCGCTTGGCGACGTTCAGCCGCAGTTTCGCGGTCATCCACGGCTGGCTGGCATTCGATTCATCGACTCCGATGTGGAAAAAATCACCGCCACGGGAGCGGAATTTGTTTTCCTCGCGTTGCCGCACGGACTCGCCGGGGAATTTGCCGAGCCGCTGCTGCGGGCGGGCCTGCGCGTGCTCGATCTGAGCGCCGATTTTCGCCTGCGCAGCGCGGCGGTTTTCGAGGAATTTTACGGAGCGAAACATCCCGCACCGCAACTGCTGGATCAAGCGGTTTACGGTTCGCCGGAGATTCATCGCGACGCGATCGTGAGTGCGATGTTAGTCGCCTGTCCCGGCTGCTATCCGACTAGCATTCTTGTCCCGCTCGTGCCGTTGCTGCGCCGGGGATTGCTCAAGCCGCAAAGCATCATCGCCAACTGCCTCAGCGGCGTCAGCGGTGCTGGACGCAAGGCCGACATTTCGCTCCTCTTCGCCGAGTGCAATGAAAGTGTGCGCGCTTACGGCCTGCCCAAGCACCGGCATTTGTCCGAGGTCGAGCAGGAACTTTCCCTCGCCGCCGGCACCGATCTCACCATTAGCTTCGCGCCGCATCTTATTCCCATCACTCGTGGAATCCTAACCACGATCCACGCCGCGCCGGATGAAAACCTAACCATCGATGCGCTCTCCGCCGCGTATCATGAAGCTTATGCCAGCGAGCCGTTTGTCCGCTTGTTGGGAACGTCCGATTTTCCCGATGTAAAATATGTCGCGCGAACCAACTACATCGACATCGGCTGGCAATTCGACGCGCGCACTGGTCGCGTGATTCTTCTCAGCGCCGAAGATAATTTAACCAAGGGAGCCGCGGGCCAGGCCGTGCAGTGCCTCAATCTAATGGCTGGCTTTTCTGAAACCACCGGCCTGATTTAACATTCTACTAACATGCCCGAGCACTCCACCTTTCCCGTCGTTGCCGGCGGCATCACCCTGCCTGCGGGCTTCCTTGCCGGCGCTGTTTATGCTGGCATCAAACCCGGCAACGACGACAAGCGCGACTTCGCCCTCATTCTCTCGGAAGTCCCGGCGGTGGCGGCAGCGACTTTTACGACTAACAAAATCAAAGCCGCGCCAGTTCGCGTTTCACAAGCTAACATTCGCGGCAGCGACATTCGCGGCGTCTTGCTCAACAGCGGCAACGCCAACGCCTGCAACGGCGTCGTCGGCATTCAGCACACCAAGCGCAGCATCAAGGCCGTCGCCAAAGTTTTCAAACTCAAGGACAACCAGTTGCTAGTCTGCTCCACAGGCCGCATTGGAGTGGAACTCCCGATCGAAAAAATGGAGTCGGCCGCGAGTCTTTTCCCAGATGCCATGTCACGCAAGGGAAGCCACAAGACGGCCAAGGCGATCATGACCTCCGACACATTTCCGAAGGAGATAGGAGTGCAAGTCGAGATCGGAGGGCGAACAGTTAGCATCGGCGGAATCGCCAAGGGCGCGGGGATGATCAATCCTAACATGGCGACCATGCTCAGTGTCGTCACTACCGATCTAGCCATTGAAAAAAAGGAGCTGCAGCGCGCCCTCAGCATCGCCGTTGAGCAGAGTTACAATCGTATCACCGTCGATGGCGACATGAGTACTAACGACACCGTCATTCTTCTAGCTAATGGAGCGGCCGGCGGCGAGCCTGCGACGAACGAACATCCGGACTTCCATCGCTTTCAGGAGGCGCTGAATTTCGTCACCCGCAACCTCGCTCGCATGATCGTCGAGGACGGGGAGGGTGTTAGTAAATTCGTCGAAGTCCAAATCAATGGAGCCGCCACCTTTCAGGACGCCAGAAAAGTGGCGAACGCGATTGCCAACTCGACGTTAGTGAAATGCGCCTGGAACGGCGAGGACCCCAACTGGGGCCGGATCATGGACGCAATCGGCTATTCCACGGCTCGTGCGCGTGAGGAAATGATCGACATTTATTACGACGGATTGATCGCCGTGAAGAACGGCATGAAGAGCGCGACGCCCGTGAAAGCGCTGCGCAGCGTGATGAAAAAGCGGAAGTTTAAAGTCACCGTCGATCTCCATCTTGGCACCGCCCAATACATCATTTACACCACCGATCTAACCGCCGAATACGTCGAGCTAAACAAGGGCGAATAGTTTTCCAAACCGCTAGTACATGTCTAACATTTCCTCTTCCATTCGCGCCGAAGTCCTCATCGAGGCGCTGCCGTTCATCCAGAAATTTCGCGGCCAGACTTTCGTGATCAAATACGGCGGCAGCGCCATGGAGGACGATCATCTGGTGGAGCGTCTTTTGCGCGATGTCGTCTTTCTCGAAGCGGTGGGAATTAATCCCGTGCTGGTCCATGGCGGTGGAAAATCCATCAGCGGAAAAATGCGCGAAGCGGGACTTTCCGCTCGCTTCGTCAATGGCCTGCGCGTGACGGACGAGGGAGTGATCGGCATCGTCGAGCAGGTGCTGGACCGGGAGATCAACCCGGGTCTGGTCAAGACGATCAATGAGTTTGGCGGCCACGCGGTTGGTTTCTCCGGGCGCGACGTTTGCCTGGGGGAGAAGCTTCCGCCCCAGCTCGATGCGAAGACGGGTGAGACGGTCGATCTCGGCTATGTCGGCACGGTGAACACGCTCAACTTGGACGCCGTCCGCGCGACTTTGGCCGAAGAAAAAGTGCCCATCATTTCGCCCATCGCCCGGGATGCGAACGGTCACACGCTGAATGTGAACGCCGACATCGCCGCAGGCTCCATCGCGGCGGCTTTGGGTGCGTCGAAAATGATCTATCTGAGCGACGTTCCCGGCATCATGCGCGATGTGGCTGACCGCGAATCGCTCATTCCCAGCGTGAACAGCGAGATGGTTAGGAAACTCATGCAACAGGGCGTCATTGCTGGCGGCATGATTCCCAAAGTGGATTCCGCCCTCAAGGCGCTCAGCGACGGTGTGGGCAAGGTCCATTTCATCGATGGCCGCATTCCCCACGCGCTCTTGCTGGAGATCTGTACTAACAGCGGCATCGGCACGGAAGTTTTGCCCTGAGTTAGAGTCTTATCTGTCGCAAGCGCACTCGACCGGCGCGTGGGCGAGGCGATTGGTTAGTTCCGCATCCGGCTTGAAGAGCCATCTGGAAAGAAAATGGCGGTTCTGCGAAATGCTCGAGACGATTTTCTTGGCAAACGGCAGCAGCGCGGGACTGGCCAGGCGCTGACTCCATTCGCGATATTCTCGGAGCGCATAGAGGCACATGATCCAAGCGTGGCCGCCCTGATAAACCTGACCTTCGTCGCTGATGACGATGATTTCGCGGTCCGGATGCAGTGCCGTGATTCCGGGGAAACGTTGTTCGAGATCAAGGGTCTGCAGCGGCACAAACTCCAATGGAATGTAACTCGGCTGGCGGCTGAGAAACTCCCGGCAGCGGCGGCAAAGCGCGCATTCGGCATCGTAGAGAACGAAGAGTTTTTTCATCTTTTGCCGAGGTGCAGCGGAGCGTGCAAAGGTTCGAAATGATCGTCGAGCAGCGGGTGAATGGGGTGCCCGAGCAAATTGCGAACGGCCGTTTCCCAATGCGGATGATGGAAAATGAAACCGTCGGCCAGTAAGCGAGCCGGGATGACGCGGCGACTTTTTAAGACGAGTTCGGTTTCTGCGCGCAGGAAAATCGCCCCGATGGCCAGCATCCAGGCGGGCGTGGGAAGCCCGATGCTTTGCCGGTCCGCCTCGCGCAGGATGCGCATGAAGTCGCGATTGGGCAGGGGATTGGGCGAGGCAATGTTGATCGCGCCACTGAGGTGGTCGTTTTCCAGAATCCATTCGAGGGCGCGGAGAAAATCCTGCCAATGCACCCATGAAACGAACTGGCGTCCGTTGCCGAGTTTTCCTCCCAAATGCCAAAGGCTTAGACGATGAAACGCCTGAAAGACTCCGTCGCCGCCGGGGCCCATGACCATGGCGCTGCGCAGGGCCACTTTCCGGGTGTTCGGAGTGGCGGCCTCATTCAGCGCGGCCTCCCATTTCTGGCAGACATCGACTGAAAATCCGCTGCCGATCTCGCCGGTCGCCTCGTCCATTTCGCGGTCCTCCGCGTGACGATAGATCGTGGCCGAACTGCTGTTCAGCCAGACTTTCGGCGGTTGCGCACAGGCGGCGATGGCTTGCCCGAGAACGGCGGTGCTGCGCAGGCGGGAATCGTAAATTTCCTGCCGATGGCGCGCGGTGTAGCGGCAGTTGACGCTGCGTCCGGCGAGATTGATGACGGCGTCCGCATTTTCCAGTTCGGCCATCCACGCGCCGGGAGTGGCACCGTCCCAGAGAACCTGGCGAATGTGAGAAGCGTCGGCGGCAGGCTTTCGGCTGAGGACGACGACCGCGTGCCCGAGGCTGGCGAAATGACGGCTGACGAGTCGGCCAATGTAGCCGTTGCCGCCGGGAAGGATGAGTTTGAGTGTTTTCATGGTGAGTGGCCGGGCGGGGCGATCCGCCCGGCGTGGCGTGATTCGAGTTAGATTTTTACCTGGCTCAGGTTCGCTTGCGGTGGAACGGGCGGCGGTGCTTGGTGGAGCAGGGCGCGCTTCCGCATTTTGGTGAAGACCAGCAGGTTAAAGAAATGCATCGCGCCGAGCACGAGCAGAACGATGCCGACTTTATTGCTGACGATTTCGAAGACGTCGCGGGTGCTTTCGACGACAGCGCCGACTTTCAAGGCCAGGGCGATGTAGCCGATATTCACGAGGTAAAAGCCCACGACGAGCAGGTGATTGACCGAATCGGCGAGCGGCTCGTTGCCACCGAAGCTGTCCACGAGGAAGATTCGGCCGTTTTTGTGCAAAGTGCGTGCGACCCAAATGGTCATGCTCAGAGTAAGAAGGAGATAACTGAGATAGGTGATGGTGATGTAGTTCATAGTTTATTGTGTTGTTTGAGATTCCAGAAAGAAATGAAAGTTGATTGTAAAAAAAGGGTGTTTAATTCATGGTGACCTCCCGCGTTATCGAAGAAATTTTAGAGCCCAGGGCAGCACGACGTTCTGGTCGGCGCGGGACACCTTTTCCATGACGCTGTCCGCCGTCTGGAGAAAATTCAGGAGGGAATTCATCTGGTCGGTGAAGCCGGCGGCGTCCGCGCCCTCGAGTTGTGCGCTCTTGGCCGCGACATTGCGGAGCACCTCGATTGCAGGGCTGATTTCCCGCCGGCGGCGTTCGCGCGTGATGGTGCAAAACATTTTCCACACGTCTTTTTCCGCCTCGAAATATTCCTTGCGCTCGCCCTTGCGAACCACACTTCGAACCAAGCCCCAACTAGTCAGTTCGCGGAGATTGCCATTGGCGTTGCCGCGGCTGATTTTCAGATCGTCCATCACTTCGTCGGTCGTCATCGGGCCCGGAGCCGTCATCAGCAACGCGTGAATCTGCGACATCGTCCGGTTGATTCCCCACGCGTTTCCGATGGCACCCCATTGGGAAACAAATTCATCGCGCGCCAGAGTCAGAGCGTCGGGTTGAGGGATTTCGTCTGAGTCGTTCATCGCTATACTTCCAATAAATCCTGAAACTTATGTTGTCCAGCGCCATTTTAGCTTTTTCTAACTTTTTTACGGCTGGCATCCAAAGCGCGACTTTTGGCGTCTATAGTTTGTGATTATCGCTTGCCAAGCCATTCCCTTCCCGCCTACCACAGTCGGGTGCAAGACGGCTTGGCGGCAAATCGTCACCCCCTTTGGACAATGGATATTATCTTTCATGAGAGTCGTTGATGTTGCTGAAAAGAAGCTCGATGCCGAGCTTTTGGGGCGCGTCGCGCAAGGGGACGAAACCGCTTTCGCCCAGCTCTACGACCGCTTTTCAGCGCCACTTTTTTCTCTCGTCCGCCAGATGACGAATGATGAAACAGAAGCGCAAGACGCTCTCTCCGAGGGCTTTATGCAGATCTGGCGTCGCGCTTCGACTTATGATCCCGAGCGCAGCGCCGCCTTTACGTGGGCGGTGATGTTGGTCCGCAACAAAACCATCGACCGCCTCCGCGTGCGCCAGCGGGTGGCCAAGGTCCGCGACCTCGCCACGGCGCAACTCTCGCCCGATGACGACATCGATGCGCAGTCCATGCTCGCCCCCCATTTTCGCGAAAGAGTGAAACTCGTCCGCGCCGCCGTCGAGACCTTGCCCGAGGACCAGCGCACGCCGCTGGAAATGAGCTTTTTCGACGGCCTGACTCACGACGAAATCGCAGCGCGCCTCGACGCGCCGCTGGGCACCGTGAAGGCCCGGATTCGCCGTGGACTGCTGAAATTGCGCAGTCTTTGGAAGGAGGATGTATGATCGACGAACAAATGGAAGAAATGGCCTCGCTCTATGTTTTGGGCGAACTCAAAGCCGAGCAGGCGGCCCGCTTTGAGGCCGAATTGCTGGGCAGCGCCGAGTTGCAGGAACTCGTTTCCGCCTTGCAGGAAGACTTCGCCACGCTCGCCCTCGCCGCGCCGATGGTGCGCCCGCCCGCCGGATTGCGCGCACGACTCATCCAGCAATTTCGCGCTGAAAACCAGCCGTCGAAAGTGATCCGAGTTTCATTCCTACCTTGGGCGATCGCAGCGGCTTTGGCGGTTGCGTCCACCTTTCTTTTTCTGCAAGAGACCAAGCTCAAAAAACAAGTCGCCGCCCTGCAAAGCCGCGACCTTCTCACGCAAACGCGGGTCGCCGTTTTGCAATCGCAGGTGGACACCTACGCCAGCGGTTCCGCCGTGGTCATCTGGGATCAGAAAAATCAAAAAGGCTTCGTTCGCTACGATAAATTACCGGCTCACGAAGGCCAGGATTACCAGCTCTGGGCCCTCGATCCCGCGCAGAAAGAACCCATCAACGCCGGCCTCATGCCGGTGGTCAATTCTGGCGCGGCCAAAGTGGACTTCCATCCCGATGTGCGCGTCGGCAAAGGCACGAAATTTGCCGTCAGCATCGAGCCCAAGGGCGGCTCCAAAAAACCGGTGGGTCAGGTCATTTTCGTAGGCGAATAAGCGCCCCGCCCGGTTGCAGGCCGGAAATGTCAGCTTAGGTTGGACGCGTGACAGAACCCGAGTTCTCTGACGACGAACCCAGCGCGATGGAGCGGGTCGAACGCCTGCTCGCCATCTTCCCAGCGGAGCACCCGCTGGCGGGCGAGTTGCAGTCGATTCGGGCCGGATTGTTTGAGCACGAATCCATCATCGGCGAAGCGCGCGAAGCCATCGAGAAGCTTGAGGAAGTCGTCAAAAAAGTCACTTCGCCCGCCAATCGCATCGGGACCTTTCTAGCATTGCGCGAGGGAAAAACCGCCCAGATCGTTGTGGGCGGTTCCGATTATTTTTGCCTGATCGATCCCCGGCTAAAGGCGGATCAACTCCAAACTGGAATGCGCGTGCTGGTCAACGACGCCTACGTAATCGTCGGCGATCTCGGCTTCGACACCACGGGCCAGATCGCGAAAATCGTGGAGTTGTTAGGAGAAGATCGCCTGCGCGTAGGCAGCGAGCACGGGTTGCAATCGTCGGTCCTCATGCGCTCCGCATTGCTGGCCGACGCCAAGCTCAAGGCGGGCGACGAAGTCCGCGTCGATGGCAACTTCCGCGTCGCCGTCGAGGTTCTCGCCCGCACCGAAAACAAGGACTACTATCTCGACATCGTACCCGAACTCGAATGGGACCAGATCGGCGGTCAAAAGGAAGCGCTCAACGCCATCCGCGACGCCATCGAACTCCCGTTGCTGCACGAGGAATTATTTGCCCGCTACAAACATTCCACGCCGAAAGGCTTCCTGTTGCACGGACCTCCCGGCTGCGGAAAAACGCTTATTGGTAAAGCTACGGCTTACAATCTAACCAAGCAGCTCAACGAGAAAACCGGTCGCTCGATGGAGCAATATTTCATGCACATCAAAGGCCCGGAAATCCTCAACATGTGGCTCGGCGAGTCGGAGCGAATTGTGCGTGAAATTTTTTCCACCGCCCGCGAGAAACGCAAGGAAGGCTATCTGCCATTTCTCTTCATCGACGAGGCGGAAAGCATTCTTGGAACGCGGCGCGCGTCACGCTCGGCTAACATTCTTTCCACGTTAGTACCCATGTTCTGCACCGAGATGGACGGCATCGAATCGCTCAACGAAGTCGTCATCATTCTAGCCTCTAATCGCGCCGATCTCATCGACCCCGCCATTTTGCGTCCCGGTCGCATTGATCGAAAAATTAAGGTTCATAGACCTGACCGCGCGGGCGCCAAGGAAATCTACCGGATCTATCTCGATCCGGCTCTTCCTTACGATCCAGAACTGGTTAAAAAACTTGGGTCGAGTGAGGCAGTTATCGAGTTCCTAACCAGCCGGGTTTCCGACGCGCAATATGCGCAGACCGACGCGAATCGTTTCTTGGAAATCACCTTGCGTAGCGGGCGAAAAGAGATTCTCCATCGCGGCGATCTGGCCAGCGGCGCGCTCATTGAATCCATTGTGGATCGCGCGAAGGAACTAGCCATTCGACGCTCCATTTCCTCGAAAATTGAGGAGGGAATCCGCGAGTCCGATTTGTTAGAGGCGTTGGAAAATGAATACGCCGAGAACGACATTTTTCCACCGGGTGACATCATTGAAGACTGGTTGAAACTCGTCGATTACGATCCGGAGAACGTGGTCAAAGTCCGCCCGTTCAAGGAGAAGCGAAACGTCCCCGTCAGCCGCATTATCTAACCATGAGACCGTATGGGATCGAGACCGAGTACGGCATCATGGTGCTGGGCGAGGAGGAGATTGATGTCGTGGCGGAATCCATCGAGCTAGTCCGCTCCTACATGGAGCGGGGCACGCTCATGAAATGGGATTACCAGCTAGAAGACCCACACGTCGATGCGCGGGGATTTCGAGTTAGGGAGTTATTGCAGGACACGGACGAAGCTAACTACTTCCAGATCGACCACGATCGACCGCTTTCGTTTCAGGAAATCAAGAGCGATCTGGTGCTGGCGAACGGCGCGCGTTTCTACAACGACCACGCGCATCCGGAGTATTCGACGCCGGAATGTTCTAACCTCAACGAAATCGTCGCGCAGGATCGGGCGGGCGAATGCATCTTGCACGAATGCGCCCTGCGCCGTTCCGCGATGTTAGGACGCTCCGTGCGACTCTACAAAAACAACACCGACTTCGACGGTCATAGCTATGGCTGCCACGATAACTATCTGGTCAGCCGCGAGGTAAAATGGGAGCGACTGGTCAGCGGAATGCTGCCGTTTCTAGTCACGCGCCAGATCTTCGCCGGCGCGGGAAAACTAGGCATCGAGGCCGAGGGAAAACTCCTGCAATCCGGCGTCTATCAAATCGCGCAGCGCTCGGATTTTTTCAGCGTCCTCACCAGCGTGGACACGATGAACCGGCGGCCCCTTGTTAACACTCGCGACGAGGCTCATGCCGACCCAAAAAAGTGGAGGCGTTTTCACGTCATCATCGGCGATGCCAACATGAGCGAATTTGCCACCGCGCTCAAAATAGGGACGACTTCCATGGCATTGAAACTCATCGAGCTTGGGCTCGCCCCTGACATCGAATTGGCCCAGCCGATCGAGGCCACCAAGGCGATCAGCCGCGATCCGAGTCACAGTTGGATCGTGGAATTGCGTGATGGACGAAAGATTTCCGCCATCGATATCCAGCGCGCGTATCTGGAAGCGGCCCGTGTTCATCTTGAGCCGGAGGAGGATCACGCCTGGATCTTTCGCGAATGGGAAAACGTCCTGAACGACCTCGAAGTCGATCCGCTGCGTTGCGTGGACCGGCTCGACTGGGTCGCGAAATGGCATCTGCTCGACACTTTTCGCCAAAGCGAGGACCTCGCGTGGTCCGATCCGTGGCTGCAATCGCTCGATCTGGAATATCACAATATCGACCCAGAAAACGGCCTTTATCACGCCTTGTCGAGGGAGGGAACGATCCGGCGCTTCGTCAGCGATGAGGCCGTCGCCGCCGCCATAAAAAATCCGCCGTCCAGCACGCGGGCCTTTTTTCGCGGGCAGGTCGTCAGCCGTTTTGCGGGGCAGATCGCCTCGTTGCAATGGGACGCGGTCGCCCTGCTGACGACTACGGGTAAATTCACCATTCCGTTTCCCGAGGTGGCCGATTCTCCCCGGCTCGACGCGCTCAACAAAATCATCGTCGCCGTGAAAAATACCGACGAATTGCGCGACAGAATACGTTCTTTAGACGGTGCCTGAGGCGATTCGTCGAAAGCCGCATCATTTTTTCCATTGTCAGACTGGTATAAACACCACTATTTTCCTCGAAACTTATGAGCCGCTACCTGCCCGTCATCCTCACCGCCAGCCTTGCCTTGGGATTTTCCGCCTGCCAGACCCCTCAGACCACCACGGTCGAAACCACGGAAACCCATAGCGTCAACCAGTCGGGCCGCAAGCCTTCGGACCAAATGCCGACGCCGACACCGCGGCCCACGGTCGAGACCACCACGACCACCGAAAACACGCCTCCCACCATCGAGCCAGCCGTGACTCCGATGCCGACGCCGGTCGTGCAGGATTATCCGACCGCCAGCGCCGTCGAGGGCAAACCCGGTTTTGTGAAGAGCCCATTTGGTGGCGCGGGCATCGTCGATGTTCGCGGCTATCCTCCCGGCACTGAGGTGAAAGATCCTTACACCGGCAAAGTTTTCCTCGTTCCTTAAGTTTGCTCGATCCGAGTTCCATGGGACTCGCGTTCGTAGAAAAAATGTCCACCCAACCCGCGCCTTTTCGGGAAATCGCGATCCTCGGGCCCGGCTTGCTCGGAGCTTCCCTGGCGCTCGCCCTCGCAGAGTCGAGTTCCATTCGACTCTGGGGACGCCGTCCTGAATCCATTGCAGAGGTGCGAAATTTTGCGCCGGTCTGCACGATAGATCTGGCCGAGGCGGTTAAAGGTGCGGACCTCGTTATTTTCTGCACGCCAATCGAAGTGATGGGCGGCATCGCACGGCAAATCGTGCCTTTTCTCGGAGAGGAAACGCTCGTTACCGACGTGGGCAGCGTCAAAGCCGGCATAGTGATGGAACTCGAATCCATCTGCGGGCCGAAACGCTTTCTCGGGAGTCATCCCATGGCCGGTTCCGAGCAATCGGGGAGCGCGGCGGCGAGGGCGGATTTGTTCATCGGGGCCGCTTGCATTGTGACTCCCACGGAAAAAACGCCGACGGCCAACGTCGAGCACATCGCCCAGTTTTGGAAAAATCTGGAGTGCGAAGTCCATTGTCTCAGTCCGGAAACGCACGACCGGCAGATCGCGCAGATCAGCCATTTGCCGCATCTGCTGGCGGGTTGCCTGGTCAACGCCGTCGCCGATCCGGCAGCTTTCCAATTGGCGGGGCAGGGGTTCCGCGATTCGACTCGCATCGCCAGTGGACCGCCCGACATGTGGCGCGGCATTTTACAATCGAATCGAACTCAGCTCCTGGCCGCCCTGGCAGCGCTTCAGTCGCAAATTGGTCTCGCCGAGCAACTTCTGCAAGCGGACGACGCTGCGGGCTTGCGCAATTTTCTCGCCGCCGCTAAGACCAAACGCGATGGCATCACCCGGAAAGTCAGATATGGCGGAAATTAAATCGCAGCGCGCACCACAGATCGAAGCCGAGATTCGCGTTCCCGGTGACAAAAGCATTTCGCATCGCGCCGTTCTGCTCTCGGCTTTAGCAAACGGCACGAGCGTTATTTCTGGTTTTCTGCCTGGTGAAGACTGCCTTTGCACGGTCAATGCGATGCGCGCCCTCGGTGTCAAAATCGAGCAGCCCGAGCCCACCACACTCATCGTCGAAGGCAGCAATGGAAACCTGCAGCCGCCGACGCGGGACATCGATTGCGGCAACTCCGGCACGCTCATGCGGCTGCTCACCGGCTTCCTCGCGGGCCAGCCATTTGCCAGCCGTCTGACCGGCGACGCCTCCCTTTCTGGACGCCCGATGAACCGGGTGATCGGACCGCTCTCCCAGATGGGTGCGCGCATCACCGGCCAAGGCGAAAAGGGCACCGCGCCATTGGAAATCCAGCCAGCGAAACTCCGCGGAATCCATTACCAGTCGCCGGTCGCCAGCGCGCAGATCAAGAGTTCCATCCTGCTTGCGGGCTTGTTTGCCGAGGGCACGACTTCCGTTTCCGAGCCGGTGCAAAGCCGCGATCATTCGGAGCGAATGTTTGAGTACTACGGCCTGCATCCGCAGAAGGAGGGCCTCACCGTTTCGCTGGAAGGCGGCCAGATTCCGATCGCGAACAACTTCCAAATTCCTGGTGACATTTCCAGCGCGGCCTTCTGGCTCGTCGCGGCTGCGGCGCAACCCGGCTCCCATCTTTTGGTGAAGGACGTCGGCCTGAATAAGACTCGCACCGGCATCCTCGGCGTCCTCGTTCGCATGGGCACGCGCCATCGCGAGAACGTCGAAAAGTTTTCCCAAGTCGAGCAAATGGGTTCCCTCGAAATCTGGGGCGGACCTTTTCAGGGCACCATCATCGAGGGCCGCGAGATTCCCAATGTCATCGACGAATTGCCTATTCTCGCCGTCGCAGGCGCGCTGGCGCAGGGCACCACGATCATTCGCGACGCGAAGGAATTGCGGGTGAAGGAAACGGACCGGATCAGCGCAGTCGTGAGCAACCTCAAACTCATGGGCGCCAATGTCAAGGAGACCGAGGACGGGATGATCATCCAGGGCGGTGCACCGCTGCACGGGGCGACTTTGCCGAGCTACGGTGATCATCGCATTGCCATGGCATTTGCGATTGCCGGGCTGTTTGCCGATGGAGAAACGACGATTACCGACACCGATTGCGTGGCGACTTCCTATCCCGGCTTCGAGAAAACATTGCGGCAAATCCTGCGCGGAGGAGAGATCGGAACTCCCGTGCATTCGCATTTGATCAGCCAAACGGAGTCTGCGGAATGAGCGACGGGCACAACGTCATCGCCATCGACGGCCCGGCGGCCTCTGGCAAAAGCAGCGTCGCTCAAAATCTCGCCCGCCGCCTCGGCTACGCCTATGTGAACACCGGCGCGATGTATCGAGCGATCACATGGCGCGTCGTTTCCATGAATGTCCCATCGGACGACGCCATCGCGGTGCTCGATCTGCTGGAGCGGTCGAACATCGAGATCGCACTCGAAAATGGTAAGTCGGTCATTCGCATCGACGGCACCGACCCTGAGCCGTATCTGCGCGATCAATCGATCAATCAAAACGTCTCGCCTGTTTCCGGCATTCCGGGCGTGCGCGATTTCCTGCTGCCCCTCCTGCGCGATTTCGCCAACCACTCCGATCTGGTGATGGAAGGACGCGACATTGGTTCGACCGTGTTTCCGGACACGCCCTATAAATTCTACATCGATGCCTCGCCCGAAGTCCGGCGCATGAGGCGTCAGGTGCAGGGGCAGGCGGATGAAATTTCCAATCGCGACAAGGCCGATTCCACCCGGCGCGCCTCACCGCTGGTCATCGCCGACGACGCGCAGGTGATCGACAGTTCGCACCTCACCATCGACGGGGTGGTCGGAGAAATCATTGGCCGCCTCAAGCTCAAGGGCCTGTCGGTCGAGAGTTGAAGATAATTCCCTAACTCCTCCCAAATGCGCGGCTGGTATCTCTTCGGCTATACTCTTTCCAAGCTGATTCTCCGGATTTTCTTTCGGATGCGTGTGATTCATCCGGAGCGATTGCTGGAGGAAGGCGGCGTGATTTACGCGGCAAACCACGCGAGCTATCTCGACCCGCCGATCATCGGCACGTGCTGTCGGCGTCCGATTTATTATCTGGCTCGGAAAACTCTCATGAAGTGGCCCATTCTCGGCCCCATTTTTCCCTCGTTGAATGTCGTGCCTGTCGATCAGGAACGCGCCGACATGAGCGCCCTCAAGACTATTATCAAACTCGTCCGCGAAGGGCACCGGACGATTATTTTTCCCGAGGGATCGCGGACGGAGGACGGCAACTTGCAGCCCGCGCAACCGGGCCTCGGTCTGGTCGTTTCCAAGACGCGCGCGCCGGTGGTGCCGATGCGGATATTCGGCTCCTACGAGGCGTTTCCGCGCGGCGCGAGCCGGGTCAAACTCGCCCGCATCACGGTCGTCATCGGCGAGCCAATCCTTTTCTCCGACGCCGATCTCGCCGGCGGACGTGAGGCGTATCAGAAGATCAGCGAGCGTGTCATGGCTGAGATCGCCGCGCTGGAACTTCCGCGCTAGCGCAGCCGATTCCGCAGCCAGGGGAGCAGGGGAATGGTCCACGGGTGACCATCCTTCATTCCCAGTCCATGGTCGCCAGTCTCATAGCAGTGTAACTCGAATGAAACTCTCTCCGCGCGCAAGGCCGAGGCGAAGTTCAGCGAATTTTCCACCGGCACGACCGGATCAGCCACGGTGTGCCAGATGAAGCAGGGCGCGGTATCGGGCGCGACATGCTGCTCTGCCGACAGCAAATCATCCAACTCCGGGGTGGCGTCTTCGCCGATCAGATTGGCGCGAGAACCCGAGTGTGGCTGCCTCTTCATCGAGATCACCGGATAACACAAAATCCCGTAGTCGGGACGCGAGCTTTGCTGCTCGATGATGTCCTTGGAACTCGCATCGCCGCGGTCCCATTTCGTCAGCAAAGTCGCCGCCAGATGTCCGCCCGCCGAACTGCCGATGACCCCGAAACGATTCGTCGGAATGCCCCATTCCTCCGAGCGGCTGCGCAGGATTCGCATCGCGCGCGTCGCGTCGTTCCACATCGAAGGATGCCGATAGCCTTGGCTGCCAAGCCGATAATTCAGGACGAAGCAATGATAGCCCAGGAGCCGAAACCACCCGGCAAATCCCTCGCCTTCCTGCGCCGAAAGCATTCCGTAACCGCCGCCTGGCAAAATGAGAATCCCATTTCCCTGAAACTCGAATCCGAACGGCTCGTAAACGTCGATCCAGGGCTGATCGTGCGGCTCGGTTCCGCGGGCATCGTGCGATCCGCCGGGGTAAAGAAGGATTTTTTCCATGGCAGATGGAAACAAAAAAGCGCGGCCCTGGCAAACCGGAACAGCGCGATTCGATAATGAGAATAATCTAGTTGTTCGCCAGCGCGTTCGACTGCGCCACGAAATCGTCGCCGCTCCACTCGGTGTCGGCCTGAACCATTTTCTTCTGCTCCGTCGCCTGTTTTTCAGCGGCTTGCGCGGCTTTGCGAGCCTTCTGGCGCACCACCAGGTCCGCGTGAGTGGTGAAATAATCGAGGCTCAAGCCCTTGAAATCGGCCAGCGTTTCAAACCCATGCTTCTCCATGAAGGCGAGCAATTGCTCCTGCATCGGCTTCACGTATTCGTAGCCAAACTTCATCGGACCCGTGCAGGCCTGCACCGTGTCGCTGCCGAGCAGAATGAACTGCGCCGCGTCCTCGCCCGTCTCGATGCCGCCCATGCCGGAAAGCGTGCGACCGGGGAATTCGCTTTTGATCAACTGCGCGATCTCCATGCACATGCGGAGCGCGATGGGGCGCACCGCCTTCGACGAATAACCGCCCGGTGTGGTGTAACCCTCCACGCTCGGCTCGGGGCGGAGCGTTTCCAGATTCACCCCGATGACACTGCGTATCGTGTTGATCGCGCTGATGCCTTCGACGCCCGCCGCGAGTGCAGCGCGACTCGGGTCTTCGATGTGCGTAATGTTAGGAGTCATCTTCGCCCAGACCGGGAGCTTCGCGGCCGACATCACCCAGGTGCAAACTTCCCCCAGCACGCCGGGGTCCTGGCCCATGGCGGCTCCCATTTTCCGCTCGGGCAGGCCGTGCGGACAGGAGAAATTTAGCTCAAACGCATCCACGCCCGCCTCCTGGCAACGCTCCACGATCTCGACCCACGCGTCCTTGTTATACTCCTCCATGATCGACGCGATGAGGACGCCATCGGGATACAAATCCTTGCAGCGCTTAAACTCCTCGAGCCAGATCGAGAACGGACGGTCGCTGATCAGCTCGATGTTTTCCCAGCCGATGACCTCCTTTTTGTCGGTCGAAAGCAGCTTGCCGTAGCGCGGGGTGACGTTGATCACCTTCGACGAATCGAGGCTCACCGTTTTTGCGATGACTGCGCCCCAGCCTTCTTTGAAAGCCTTGCCGATGACGTTTAGATTCGTCCCCGGAGGGCCAGAGGCGATGATGAATGGATTGGGCATTTTGAGCCCGTTAACAACCGTCGCGAGTGTAGCCATAAGATTCCTTTGTGATGCCTTTGTTTCCCTGACGCTAAAGTGGAAATCAAATCGCCACGTGGCCACAACAAAAAAAGCGATTCGTTCCATCTTTCACCGCTGACTGCTCCCGGACTCCTAATAAAGTACCGCCCCGTCGCTGTTCATTGCGGAAAATACAAGCGGAACGGGCTGGATCACGTAAATCTGGTATGGGCGACACATCACCAAAAAACATTCACAAGCTGGCCGAGAAGAAACACGAGGAGCAAGTGAAGAAGGAAGATCACAAGCACGAGAATGCGGAAACGCAGCATCACCACGGCCAGCCCGAAAACGAGCAGGATGAGGTCGAGGCCAACAAGGAGACGTAAGCTGGGTTTTCTCCAGCGGCCATCGACGGCTGCTCCCTAGGCCAAGGCCGTTTCATTCCCGCTGGACAAAAGGGCTCTCATCCACGTCAGTGGCGGTCCTATGGCCCAGGCAGCTCCCTCACTTTTATCTGTCAATGAACTCGTGCTCGTCTATGGCACGCAGCGTTTGCTTGATGGCGCGACGCTCGCCGTGGCTGCGGGGGAAAAGGTCGGGCTCGTGGGTCGAAATGGTTGCGGCAAGACGAGTCTCCTAAAAATCCTCACACAGGAACAACCGGCGGATGCGGGGGATATTTCGCGTCGGCGCGGGTTGCGGGTCGGGTATTTGCCACAGGAGTTTGAGTTGAATGACGCTCTGACCGTGCAGGAAAACATCGAAGCCGGTGGAGCCGATGTGCAGGAATGGATTCGCCAATACGAGGAGGGCGAGGGGACGGAGGCCGAGCTGGCGGACATTTTGCATCACATCGAGCTGGCCGACGGCTGGAATCTCGACACCCGGGCCAAGGCCTACGCCACGGCTCTCGACGCGCCGCCGCTCGACAAAATCGTGGGCCCGCTCTCCGGCGGTGAAAAACGCCGTGTTGCGCTCTGCCGTGCGCTGGTCGCGATGCCCGATTTGCTGCTGCTCGACGAGCCGACGAACCATCTGGATGCGGAGTCGATCCGCTGGTTGGAGGATTTCCTGCGGAACTTCGCGGGGGCAGTAATCTTCGTGACGCACGATCGGTATTTCCTCGATGTCATCGCGACTCGGATCATCGAGTTGTCCGAGGGGAAATGTTATTCGCACCCGGGAAATTACACCGCGTATCTGGAGTCGAAGGCGGCGCGTCAATCGGTCGTCGAGCAGAGCGAACGGAGGCGTCAGCGTTTCATTAAAGCGGAACTCGAATACGTTCGCGCCGGAGTCCGCGCACAACGCTCGAAGTCGCGTGGACGGCTCGACAAGTTCTACGAGATCGCCGGTCAAGCCGCGCCGCCGGAGGAAAAGGAAATGGATTTGCTCATTCCGCCACCGCCGAAAATGGGCGACATCGGAGTGGAACTCCTGAAGGCTTCTGCAGTCGTGGGCGAAGGAGAGAAACGCCGGACGTTGTTTTCCAACCTGACCCTTTCCCTGCGCGCCGGACAATGCACCGGCGTGGTCGGTCGCAACGGTGTGGGCAAGACCACGCTGCTAAAGATGTGCATGGGCGAACGTTCCCCCGATGCAGGCACGGCGACCGTGGGAAAGAAAGTCGTTTTCAATTACATCGATCAGGTCCGCATGTCGTTGAAAGGCACCGGCACCGTCATGGAAGAGGTCGAGGACACCGACGGCGTGGTACGTTTCGGCGAGCAAACGATTAGCGTGCGCGGGTATCTGCGGCGGTTTTTGTTTGCCGATGCGCGGGTGAATGAGCGCGTGGACAAACTGAGCGGCGGCGAGCGTGCGCGGCTGATGCTGGCCAAGGTGCTCAAACGCGGTGGCAATATTTTGGTCCTCGACGAACCCACGAACGACCTCGATCTGGCGAGTCTGCGAATGCTGGAGGAAGCCTTGGCGCGATTCGACGGCGCGGTGCTAGTGGTGAGTCACGACCGGTTTTTCTTGGATCGAATCTGCGATCAGGTCGTGGCGTTTGAGGAGGGCAACGTCGTAGTGCAACCGGGAAATTATTCCTACTACTTGGAAAAACGCGCGGAGCGTCAACTTCGTGACAAGGCGGCGGCTGAGACGACGAAAATCGCGCCGGCCCCCGCTCTGCCCGTGGCCGTTCCGGGAGCTCCCAAGCAAAAAAAACTGAGCTTCAAGGATCAGCGCGAACTCGACGGGATGGAGGCCGCCATCGCTGCCGTGGAGAAAAAAGCGGCAGAGTTGCAGGCGACTCTCGACGACCCTCAATTCTACGTCACCCGCAGTCAGGAAGCCGCGTCGCTGATGGCGGAGTTGGAGTCGTATCAAGCCGAGATCGCCGCGCTCTACGAACGCTGGGAAGAACTCGCCGCGCTGTCCGCAGTGTAAGTGGCGGCAGCACTCATAGACTGCCGCTACAAAAGCGAAGGCCGGCTCGGAATTTGATTACGCTGGATTCGATTGGATTCTGCGCAGAACTGATTTATTGAACCCATCATGTGTAACTCTCCAACTCTCAAAACCCTCTCCCTCTTCCCAGTTTGCCTGGGGCTTTTGGCAAGTCCGCTACAGGCCTTTGATTGGCACGGCACAGTGGATTCCGACTTTGCCAAGGCTGACAACTGGCGCCTTCCCGATGCCTCCAATGAACCTCCTTCAGCCGGCGTCGAAAACAAAGAGGTGCTCAATATTATCAACGGAGACGGCGCACCCCTTTATTACACAGAGAAAGAGGGCGAAACCACGTTCGTCGAACAACTCAGGATCGGCATAAAGGGCTGCCCTGGGGCAGCCCTGCAGGTATCGGGCGGTCATCTCACAGTGAAACAGGCGGGCATGGCCATCATCGGCCAAGTCGGTCCGGGCACACTGGAGATCACAGGCGGCACATTGGAACTCCTCGGCGGCTTCAAGGATTCGGGAATGGAAGATCAAGAAACGACCTGGAGTCTGTATCTCGGCAATGAACCTACTGGCAATGGCACGATCACCATTTCCGGAGGGAAGATGATTCTGGAATGGGGCATCGAGGTGGGACGGCGGTCCGGCACGGGACTTATAACGATCAGCGGCAATGGCTCGGTGACTGCCGGCGGCCCGACGAGTTTCGGGGAGGGCGAACCTTCCAAGAAAATCGTCATCGGCCAAGGTAGCGGCGTGTTTGAGCAGGTGGCGAATGGGAACATCACGTTCGCTCCAGACAGTCCGGATGCCTGGATTAGTTTCACAAAAGGCAGCCACGGAAAGTTGTCGCTGAAAGGGAAGGACAAGAAATACTTCGACGGCTTGGTGGCGGCGGGCCGCATCCGAATCGACGATTCGGTTGCCGCACCCACCGCTTTTGTCTTCAGCAAAAACGGGGATCAAGGCGAGTACCATCTCGCTCCGTAAGGCTTTAACTCCGCTTAACTAAGAGGGCTGTTTTTACTCAGCCTCGAACACGGTTCCAGCCGCATGAAAGTTTTGCGCCACCTCCCCTGTTTCGATGGCTCTCGACCCAAACCGTTTGCCGCCGGGGCTGGCATCCCGTATATCTAGGTCGCAATGAAAAAGTTCCTTCTCTTTCTCGTCATTGCACTGGCGCTCAGCCTTGGCTGGTCTTACTGGAAAAAGCCAGACACGACCGCAGGCGCAACCAGCACTACGGCGGAAGTGACCCGCGAAACCATCGTGGAAACGGTCGAAGTCGCGGGCGAGGTGAAGCCCGAGATATTAGTCGAAGTTAAACCAGAGATCAGCGCGCGCGTGCTCAAGATCTACGTCAAGGAAAGCGACAAGGTGACCCGTGGCCAAGTCCTTGTCGATCTGGACAACAGCGAGCTCCTGACCGAGAAATCCGCCGCCGAAACCGAGATCGCGATCGCGGAATTGCAGTTGGAAAAAGCCGGGCGCGACCTCAAACGGCAGGAAAAAATGCTCAAGGGCAACATCATTACCGACCAGGAATATCGCGACGCCAAGACCATTCGCGACGTGGCCGAGCAAGGCCTGCGCAAGACGCGGCAGCAGTTGGATACGATTGAAAGTCGCATCGAGAAATCGAAGATCCTGGCTCCGCTCGACGGCACCGTTCTCGCGCTGCCCATTGTGGAAAATCAGGTCGTCGTCGGCGCGGCCAGTGTGAGTTCCGGCACAGTCATCATGAGCGTCGCCAACCTCGGCGACTTGATCATCACGTCGCACGTCAATCAGGTTGATGTGGCGAAACTAACCGTCGGCATGCCGTTCGAGTTTCGCGTCGATTCGCTCGGTCCGATCCAGATGACGGGCAAGGTGCTAACCATTGCGCCAATGGCGACGATTGTGAACAACATCAAGGGCTATGTCGTGACTTTCAAAATCGAAAATCCCAATCCGCGCCTGCGTCCCGGCATGACCGCGCAGGTGACGATCCCGACTAACAAGGCGGAGCAAGTCACCTCGCTGCCGATAAGCGCCATCTTCGAAAACCGCACCGGCGACAAAGTGGTCTATCTTTCCAATGGCAGCGGCGATCCCGTGGAGAAACCAGTGGAAGTCGGATTGACTAACAATGCGTTCGCGCAGATTAAATCGGGAGTCGATGCCGGAGAGAAAGTGCTCCTAACCAAGCCCGCGCCGAAGTCCTGATTTTTCGTTGAGGTTAGCTTTTAGCTAGATGAATATCGCCATCGGTCTCACCCAGGGATTGCGGGAAATTCTTGCACATCGGATGCGCTCGACCATCGCGATGCTAGCCATTGTGCTCGGAGCCGGATCGTTGCTGGCGACGTTTGCCTTGACCGAGGGAATTGCGCGTCAGGAACGGCGCTTTTTGCAGGCGCTAGGAGGCGTGGAAAGATTTACCATTCGCAATGCCCCGGTGCCCGCCGATCAGGATGCGAGTCCAGAGATAAGTCCTGGAATGACGATCCGGGATGTGGACGCGTTGCGCCGCGAGCCGGACCTCGTGGCGGCCATGACTCCCTCGCACCGGCTGCGTCCGAATCCGGTGATTTCGCGCAATCAGCGCATGGTTTACAACGCGCGGGTGACCTGTGGAACGGAGGATTATCACCGGGTCGCCCGGCACGTGCTGGCCACGGGGCGTTTCCTCTGTGCGCTCGACGTGGAACGCTGCCGTCCGGTGTGTGTGATCGGCAGCGATGTGGTCGATTCATTGGGTTTGAACAGGACCAGCGCGATCGGGCAAAAGGTCTCCTTCGACGGGGCGCTTTTTGAGATCATCGGCACGCTGCAACCGTCGCCCGCCTTTTGGATGAACACGGAAGTAATCATTCCCTACACCACGGCCTTCACCGTCTTCGAGGAAGGCAAAGTGGACGCGAAAGGCAAGCCCGCGCCGGTGCGGACTTTCAATGAAATGATGGGCAGTGTGCGCGATCCAAATCAGCTCGAAGCGACCATTCAAAAAATGAAGGCGGTGCTCCTAAAGACGCATCGCGGAGTGGAGGATTTCGGATTTGATACCATGCAGGATTGGTCGGATTCGATTGAAAGTCGGATCACCGCCGTTCGCATGAGTGGCAGTGTCATCGCCGGGGTGAGTTTGTTAGTCGGCGGCATCGGCGTAACCAATGTGATGCTGGCAGCGATCAAGCACCGCATCCGCGAAATCGGCGTGCGTCGCGCGATCGGTGCACATCGGAGCGACATCTTTTTGCAGATCATGTTAGAAGCGTTCATCCTGGCGATTTTGGGCGGATTGTTAGGAGTCGTTACCGGCTGGGGAATGGTGGCGTTTTTCAAGATCGCAGCAGTGAGCAAATCCGTGCCGGTGATCCTCCCTGCCGCGCTTGGCTGGAGCTTCGGATCGGCCTTGGTGACCGGAGTGCTGGCGGGCGTTTATCCGGCGCTGCGAGGCGCGGCCATGTCGCCGATGGAGGCGCTCAGATACGAGTAAAATACGAATGAAACTCGGATGAAGTTAGTATGATCACGATCTGGAAAATCGCCTGGCAACAGGGACTTGGGGAGATATTTACCCATTGGTTTCGCACGCTCCTAACCATGATCGGCATCGTCATGAGCGTGTCGGCGCTGGTCGGCATGGTTGCCCTCAACGAAGGCGTCGCACGGGGGAAACGCGAGGCGTCGTTGCAAAGCGGCAGCCTCACGAAAATCATCATTCGCACCAGCAACAGCCGTTCGAGTTCGTCCGTCGCCGGGTTGTTCAGCCGCGGACTCGTCCGGGAGGATGCGCGGGCGCTGCTTCTCGCCCTGCCGTCGCTCGAATGGGTGTCGGCCACCGTTAAATACGACCGGGAAAAAGTGACCATCGGCAATCGCCTGACCACGCCTCGAGTGCTGGCGGGAACGCCCATTTTGCAAGTGCAGGATCGTTATCTGCCACCGGTCGCGGGGCGATTCATCACCGCGCTCGATGTCGATGAATCGGCCCGCGTCTGCGTGCTCGGTGGCACAGCGGCGAAGGAGCTTTTTGATCGTCCGGAAACGCAGGCTGTCGGCAAAAAAGTCCTCATTCGCGGAGTCTCCTTTCTCATCGTCGGTGTCCTGCCCGAGCATCTATCGGAGTCGGCCAAGCGCAAGCTCGCCAGCGGGGTAATCGAAGCGCAGGACCAGCGCCGGAAATTGCTGCGCTCCATGGCGCGTCGTAACTGGTTCGACCCGTTTTCCTGGAAGAATAACTTGGTCATCATTCCGCTGACCACGGCGCAGGCAACCTTCAACTCAACCAACGTAGGCGCTGACGGAGTCGACGGCGGCCCGTTGCTCAACGTGAGCGAGATTCAGGCGGGCTTTTCCAGTTCGAGTCAGAAGGAACCCATCACGAAGGAAGCGCGTGCCGTTCTTCTCAACGCGCACAATGGCGTGGAGGATTTCGAGATTCAACCACCCGACGCCAGCATGGACGACGTGGAAAAAGAGATTCGCTCAAACCGCATCACCGGCAGCGTCATCGCCGGCATCAGCCTGCTCGTCGGCGGCTTGGGAATCGTGAATATCATGCTGGCCAGCATCGCCGACCGCACCCGCGAGATCGGCGTGCGACGTGCCCTCGGTGCCTCGGCAGGGGATATTTTTCGGCAGGTGCTGGTGGAAAGCATTCTCATCGCGCTGCTCGGCGGCGTGCTCGGAATCGGGGGTTCCATGCTGCTCTTAAAGACGCTGGAAGCTGTCTCGCCGCCCGACAATGCCCCCGTGCTGAGCTGGGGAATCGTCATTTTCGGCGTCTGTAGTGCGGGCGTTATCGGCATCGTCGCCGGGTTGTATCCCGCTTTGAAAGCCTCTGCGCTGAGCCCGACCGAGGCCCTGACTAGCGAATAGCCGGAACCTTTTGCCCTCCAGCGATTGACACGCTTTTTGCTGCTGCCATAGTGCTCCCTGTCGCAAAACTTCCGACCCGAAAGTGCGACACGATTTCTCGGAAATCCTCGTGATTTCCTCAGAAATGAGATATCGGAAAATATTCACCGCAGCATCAGCACTACCAACCAACCACATCCTATGGCCGACATCAGTCACGTTAAAAATTCCCTCTCCGCAGACATCGAGATCAAGGGCTCCATTAAATTCACCAGCGACCTCACCATCGACGGCAAAGTCGAGGGCGAGATCAACTCCGAAGGCACGCTCACCCTCGGCGAAAACGCCGACATTCGCGGCGAGATTAAGACCAAATCTGTGACCATTTACGGCAAAGTCCATGGCAACATCACTGTGGCCGAAAAATGCGAGCTCAAGTCCCGCGCGCAGCTCATCGGCGACCTCAAGGCCGCCCGCCTCATCATTGAGGAAGGCGCCACCTTTGTCGGCAAATCGGAAGTCAACGCCAGCAAAACCGGAATGCCCAGCCGCCCGGTGGTGACCGCCAGTGACGAAGTGATCGCGCCCGCCCCGTCGAAAATCGCGTCCATCCTCGGGCGCTAACCCGCACCGGTGGCCAAGCCGACCGCAGTCAAGGTCAGTGTCCAGTGCCCGCATTGTGGCGCGCACCAACTCGAGCCTGCCCTCGCGCAATCCACGTATTGCCGCGCGTGCAGCGAGCATTTCGAGATTGGCGTCAAGAACAATGCTCACCACGAGGATGATGAGGGCCCCGGCATCTGGGAGAAATTTAGCGGGCTTTTCCGCGACAATACCCCCCGGGTCGTCTCGTGCTTTGAATGCGGCACGCGCCAGGAAGTCGTTCGTACCGCCACCTCTTGCTCCTGCAAATCCTGCGGTGCTTACATCGACCTCCAGGATGTCAAAATCGATAGTGGATTCAGCCGCGCTATCCAGACAGCGGGCCACATATTTGTCTCGCCGAAGGGGGATTTATACACGGCCCGTGCCATTTGCGGGAGCGCCGATTTGCGCGGTTCCATGCGAGGGCAACTCGTCTGCACCGGAGAAATTAGCGTCAAATACAAGGGCCGCATCACTGGCGGCATCGAGACCGACATTCTGCGCGTCGCTAAGAAATCGACCACGGAATTTGTCCGTCCGCTCCGGGCGCGCGACGTCTTCATCGAGGGCGAAATGTCGGGCCGCATTCTCGCCAGCGGCACCGTCCACATTTTGAAGTCGGGACGCATGACCGGCTCGATCTACGCAAAGGGCATCAACATCGAGCGCGGCGGGGAGTTTGAGGGCGAGCTCAACATTGGCGAAAATCAGACGGAAGAACCCAGCTTGCTGCCGACTCCGCCGCGCCCACCCGCCCGCCGTAACGATCCTCAGAGCGAACTCGGCCTCGGGCTGGGTTAGATTCCACTCTCATGCCCAAGAAGTATCCTCGCAGTCCCTACGAGCGTCTCGCTGGCTACGTCCATCTGCCGCGCCTGATCGACAAGGCCCGCCTGCATCGTCAGGGCCAGCTCGTCGGCTATAATTACAAGACGCTCGGGTTTGACAAGCATCTGCTCACCTTCCTGAATCTCGATCCAGACACGTTTGAAAACATCGCCAACGAACTCGACTCCGACGCGGCCATCGCCGATTGGGTGCAAAAAAATGGCGTCCGGCATTCGCCCGAGCAAATCGAGGAATGGAACCGCCACATGATTGGTCGCCACCCCGACACGCCGGAAAAACTGGCGCGCTTCAAGTTTTTCCTGAAGGAATCCGGCGGCGAAAACCGGCCCGAGGTAAAGACTTATTTCGACCTCATTGAACTCGACGAGGGCCGGATTTAGGCCAGTTGCTCCGCGTAGAACTGGAACAACAATTCCAGCGACAGACGGGCCAAAGCCGGATTGTAGCGCAGCCCCTCATCGCGCAAAAAGGCATGGGCCGCATTGAACTCGTGCCATTCGAATGCAACTCGCGCCTCTTCCAGTCGCGCCTGAATCACCCGACGGCCTTCGAGGGAAACATGCGGGTCCTGACGCCCGAAAACGAAGCAAAACGGTGACTGCGCCTCGCTGATACGAGTGAGAGTGTTATCACTTTTCCCCGCGCCCAGTGTGGCCGAATGCAGGTCTGTCGGATAAAACGCCACCGTCGCTCGCACCAGCGGATGCAGCGCGGCCCGCACCGCCAGATGACCGCCCAGGCACACGCCGAAGCTCCCGATTTTCCCCGTGCTGCGCGAGTGATCCACCAGAAACTCCGCCAGCGCCGCCGTGTCGGCATCATACGAGGCGAGCGTCTTGGCGTATTTCAATTCATTCCCGCGATCCGATCCCGCCTGATCGTAGGCCAACACCGTTCCAGCCGGCTCAAACTCGTGATACACCTCCGGCACCGCCACCAGATAACCATTCCCCGCCAGCGTCGCCGCCATGCGCCGGATCGGCCCGGTCACTTGAAAAATCTCCGAGTAAAAGATCAGCGCCGGATGTTTTCCCTCGCCCGTGGGGATGAAAAGATGCACCCGCATCGGGCCATTTGGCGTCGGAAGATCGACGGTGGAATCGGGTTGGATTGTCATGGAAGTCCGATGATTTGACGATTACCCCGTGCGGACAAGTCCTTTCTGGTGTATGAGTGCGCCCCAAAAAATTATGCCTTTTCGTTCGCTCGGGCTTTCGCCCAAAGTTTATCAAGCCGTGCAGGAAGCCGGTTACACGGAACCTACTCCGATCCAGACCGCCGCCATTCCGCTCATTCTCACGGGCACCGATCTCATCGGCATCGCCCAGACTGGCACAGGTAAAACCGCTGCGTTCACCCTCCCGGTCCTTACCAAACTCGCCGAGCAAGTCACCGATTGGGCCACGCAAAAGACCCTCACCCTCATCCTCGCGCCAACTCGCGAACTCGCCGTCCAGATCGAGGAAAACGTCCGGGCTTATGCGCATCATTTGCCGCTGCGAGTCGCCACCATTTTTGGCGGAGTCGGGGAGCGTCCACAGATCGAGGCGCTGAAAACCGGCACGCACATCATCATCGCCTGTCCGGGCCGTCTCATCGACCTCATGCAGCAGGGTTACGGCGATTTCTCGAAGCTCCAGCACCTCATTCTCGACGAGGCCGACCGCATGTTGGACATGGGTTTTCTCCCATCAATTCGCAACATCGTCCGCCGCCTCCCCAAGAAACGCCAGACGCTCCTCTTTTCCGCCACGCTCTCCAAGGAAATCGAGCAACTCACCCATGAGTTCCAACGCGATCCGAAGATTGTCGAAATCGGACGCCGCTCGAACCCAGCGGAGTCCGTCACGCAATTCGTCTATGAAGTGCCGCAAGGGCTCAAACTCACCCTCCTCGGGCACCTGCTGAAAGAGCCGCAAATGGACAGCGTGCTCGTTTTCACTCGCACCAAGCATGGCGCGGACAAAGTCGCCCGCCGCCTCGAAGGGCAGGGGGTCAAATGCGGCACATTGCATTCGAACCGCAGCCAAAATCAGCGCCTGCGCGCCCTCCAAGAATTTAAGGACGGCACCGTTCGCGTGCTCGTCGCCACCGACATTGCCGCGCGTGGCATCGACGTCGATGGCATTTCGCACGTCATCAATTACGACTTTCCGCTGCACGCCGAGGACTACGTTCATCGCATCGGACGCACCGGGCGCGCCCAGCAAGTCGGCGAGGCGATCAGCTTCGTCGCGCAGGAAGATTACGCGCCGCTGAAAACCCTCGAGCGCTTCATCGGACGCGGCATCGTTCGCAAACGCGCCGAGAATTTCGACTACTCCGCCCCAGCTCCAGCCGCGCCTCCGGGAGAACGCCCCGACCGACCTTTTCGCGACCCGCGCCGCCAGCAGCAACAGCGCGGTGGCAGTGGTCGAAGCCAGCCACGCCCTGCGACCGTCACCGCCAACGGCGATGGCCCTCGCACCAATCCGACCGCAGCTCCGAAGGGAACCGGTGGCGGACGCAGCGTGCGCGACGGCGGCAGCCGTCCAGTCGATGGCGGAAAAATCGGCCACGCCTTTCGCAATCGTCGCGCGAGGTAGATTTCATTCGAGTTGGAGTTGACTCAGTAAGTTCTTTAGTCTTCAACGATTTGTTTGAGAAGGTTGAAGGCGGCGACTTGCTTGCCGTCTTCCAGTGCGGCCATCGCCCGACGCACTTTCTTTTTCAATTCGGTGACGGCGGAATCTTCCTCCTCAGCAGGATGGAACTCGACCAGTTTTGGAAACGGATTCGGCACAGCGATGGGCTTTTTTGGCGGTTTGGGGGCGGACTTGGCCTTGGATGAGGTAGGTTTGGCTTTCGGGGCAGCGGCTGACGCGAGCAGATCGTATTTGATCCCGACGACGGCACTGCCTGCAAAACGACTCAGTGATTTCGGAAAACCAGAAACTGCCGGAGCGGGCCGGGTTGGAATCCGACCTCGCCGCGATCCGCCTTATTGCCGACGGTTTCCTGAAAAACGGTGAGGACGCGCTGCGCTTTGACCGCAGCCTGGAGCGTTTTGTCTTTCGCCGGATCCATCAGGACGAGGTAAGGCTCGGGCTGGCCGCAGCTCTCGACGATCTTGGAAAAGCGGACGGTTTTCATGAGTTCAGTCTAACATGAATGCGAGAAGGCGGGCAATGTGCGGCCCAATGAAAGCATTGCACGCCGCGTCGGGCGACCGGTATAGGAAGGAGGTGAATTTTCCCAGGCTAACCCGATTGCTCCAAAGCGGTGTCGGATGGCGGAAAAAACGGAAGCGTTTCCTGATGGTGGTGATCGATCATCAGGTGCCGACTCCCGATTGCGATGCGGGTTCCCGCAGCACGTGGCATTACATTCAGTTGTTCCTGAAGATGGGGATGGAAGTGAAGTTTATCGCGGACAACTTCCAGACGCCGGAACCTTACACGACACAGCTCCGGGAGCTCGGCGTGGAGGTACTCTCCGATGGTGGAAATCATGCCGCCATGCAGCAGTGGCTCGTGGAGCATCGGGCGGATGTCCGCTGTATTTTCACGAATCGTCCCTCCACCACGAAGCACTATCTGGAGGCGTTTCGCGGGATGCACCAGACCACGATTCTCTACTATGGACATGATCTGGCTTTCGTTCGGATTCAGCGAAGATTCGCGCTTTCCGGCGATCCGGCGGATGCGAAAAGTGCCGTGACCGTGGAGAAGCTGGAAATGAAAATTTGGCAGCAGGCGGATGCCGTTTACTACCCTTCGACGACGGAAACAGATATCGTTCTTACTCGGCTGCCGCACGTCCGGGCGCGGACGCTGCCGCTCTTTTTGCTCGAGCCCCAAGACATTCGTTATGAGGAAAATCTCGCCCAACGCCGCGACCTCATTTTTGTCGGTGCATTTGGCCATCATCCGAATCGCGATGCTGTGACGTGGTTTCTCGATCATTGCTGGCCAGTGATCGAAAAGGCGCTGCCGGGCGTCTGTTTTTACATCGTCGGCCGCGACCGGACCGATGCGATGCAACAGAGGGCGTCCGACCGGGTGATCGTCACCGGCTGGCTGAGTGAGGACGATCTAACTGCACTCTATCGGCGGTCGCGAATGGCCGTCGTTCCGCTGCGTTACGGGGCTGGAGTGAAAGGAAAAGTCGTCGAGGCCATGCATCATCATCTGCCAGTCGTCATGACGACGATCTCAGGTGAGGGCCTGCCGAATATCGCTGGCATCGCTCTTTTTGCGGATGCACCCAACGCCTTCGCGCAAAGTGTAATCGACCTCTATTCCGATGAAACCCGGCTCATCCAATTGGGAAACGCAGGCGGTGAATACGTGGCCCGGCATTTTTCTCCCGAACGAGCTTGGAAAGTCATTTTCCAAGACATCCCGCACGATTTGTGACCGAGAAAACTGTGGGTTGGGAGGGATTTGAACCCTCAACCAACGCCTTAAAAGGGCGCTGCTCTACCGTTGAGCTACCAACCCGTCGTTCCAAAAACGGGAGCGTGTAAATAACCGCTCCGGCTGGACGTTGCAAGGGAAAATGAGCCAGTGCCGAGTTTTCATCCGGGTTTGACTTTTCTCTCCAGCCTGAGTGAATAGCGGGCACGGGAGCACGTCCCAATCTGCCTTCATGTCCATTTACCGCCGCACGTTTGCCTACTTCCGCCCGTTTCTGCCGCAAACGATGCTCGCTCTCGCTCTGACTTTGATCGGGATCGGACTCAACCTAGCCAAACCATGGCCCGTTGGCGCAATCATCGACAGCGTGATTACCGAACGCCGCGCCATCAGCTGGCTGCCAAAATTGGACAAGCCGTCGCTCATTCTCTGGCTCTGCGTGGCGATGGTCGTGTTCCATTTGCTCTCGGGATTGGTGGCACTGGCGACGAATTATATCTTCGTCAAAGTCGGTCTCGAAGGCCTGCTCAAACTGCGAACCGAGTTGTATGCCTATCTCCAGGCGCTGCCGCTGAAATATCACGACTCCAAACGCAGCAGCGATTCCAGTTTCCGGGTCGCTTACGATTCGCAGGCGATCCAAACCATTTACAACAAGGGGTTTACGAACATCTTCTCGTCGAGCCTCATGCTCGCCGGCACCTTCGTCATCATGCTGCGAATGGACTGGCAGTTGACTTTGATTTCGCTCGGCATCCTTCCGTTTATCGGGCTGGCGATCCGTTATTATGGAAGTCGAGTGCGGGATCAATCGACCGTCATTCAAGAGTCCGACAGCGCCGTGCTCGCTGTGGTTCAAGAAGGCTTGAGTTCGATTAAAATGGTCCATGCCTTTGGTCGCGAAGATTGGGAAGTGGGGCAGTTTCAGGTGAAGGCGCGGCGCAGTCTCGAGGCGAATATGCACATGACCAAGACGAACATGATGAGCGCCCTGATTGTCGGCACGCTGATGGCCGCCGGCACGTCCGGGATGTATTTCGTGGGTTTCCGTCACGTGCTGGAAGGCTCGCTGGGTCTCGGACAACTGACCGTTTTCGCCGCGTATCTCGTGATGCTTTACCAGCCAATCCAGGACCTGACTTACACCGCTTGGGCGCTCGAAGGCGCAACTGCCGGGGCGAAACGTTGCTTCGAAGTTCTGGATCGTCCCGACGAGGTGAAAGATGCGCCTGACGCAGTCGCCTGGGATGGCGTCATCTCGGAAGTGGCTTATCGAGGAGTCGAGTTTGGTTACGATCCGACTCGCCCCATTTTGAAAGGGATCGATCTCAGCATCACCTCGGGCCAAACCGTGGCCTTCGTCGGCGGCACCGGAGCGGGCAAAAGCACGTTGCTCAGCCTCGTGCCTCGCTTTTACGACCCAGATGCGGGTTCCATGCTTATCAACGGACAGGACCTGCGGAAATACACCAAGAAATCCGTCCGCTCGCAGATCAGCCTCGTGCTGCAAGACACGCTGCTTTTCTCCACGACGATTCGCGAAAACATCGCCTACGGACGTCCCGATGCGACTGAGGATGAAATCATTCAAGCCGCGAAACGAGCCCAGGCGCACGAGTTCATCTCAGCCTTGCCCGAGGGCTATGGAAGTCAGGTCGGCGAACGGGGCGGGCACCTTTCCGTCGGTCAACGTCAGCGTATTGGCATTGCCCGAGCCTTTTTGAAAGACTCACCTTTGCTCCTTCTCGACGAGCCGACTTCGGCGCTAGATCCGGCCACGGAGCACGCGATTATGGGCACGATTTACGAGTTGATGCGAGGGCGGACGACTTTGATTGTGACGCACCGTCTTTCCACAATTCATGGCGTGAACCGGATCGTGGTCCTCAAGGATGGCCTGATCGCCGAGCAGGGGACCGGAGCGGAATTGCTCGCCAAAAATGGCGTCTATGCCGAACTCTACAAGTCCGCCGAGTACGCCGGTTAGAGTCGACTCCAACTCGAATGCAAAATTTATGAACATCCTGCCCAACCGACATGTTGAAGATGATTGGTACTCCAAGCCCGTGCCCGAAAACATCGTCTGGGGCGAGCGGCTTTACCTCGAAACGGCTCAGGTTTTCCGCCAGTTCAAGAGCCTGCTCACTCCAGCCGTCGAGATCGGAAACGACGTTTCCATTTACGCCGGCTGCTCGTTTGCTCTCGGGCCAAAAGGGCGTTGTTCCATCGGCGATTTCAGCCTCGTCAATGGCGCGCTGATCATGGCTGAGGAGGAAATCACCATTGGAAAACATTGCCTGATTAGTTGGAACGTCGGGCTGGCCGATAGCGACTTCCATCCGATTGATCCGGCATTGCGGCTCCAGGACACCATCGCTTGCAGCGTTTATTATCCCAATAAACCGGCGCGTCCGAAGATCGAGACGCGGCCCATTCACATCTGCGACAACGTCTGGATCGGCATGAATGCGGTCATTTTGAAAGGCGTCACCATCGGCGAAAACTCCATTGTTGCCGCCGGTTCGGTCGTCACCAAAGACGTGCCGCCCAACACCATCGTCGCCGGCAACCCCGCCCGCATCGTCAAAGAATTATGAGCCGAAAGAAAATCATCGTCATGGGTTTCATGGGGAATTGTCCCATCGCCGGCGTCATCTGGCAGCACATCCATTACATCGTCGGCCTGCAGGAACTCGGGCACGAAGTTTATTACATCGAGGACTCGGCGCGCATCCCATACAACCCGGTGGACTTCGATACGACTGAGGACACGACTTATGCGGGGCAGGTGCTCGACACGCTGGCGAAACGCTACGGCTTCGACGGGCGCTGGTCGTTTTGCCCGAGGTATTTGCCCGATCCGGCGGCGGGAACGCTTGGTTTGTCGCTGGCTCGGATCAAGGAACTTTACGTCGAGGCCGATGCGATTCTGAACGTCTGCGGCTCGCAGGAATTCAATGAGGATCTGCTGAAAAGCGACCGCATTCTCTACGTCGAAAGCGACCCTGGCGTGGAGCAAATCAAGGTCGATCAAGGCAGCCAGAACACCCTCGATTATCTCCAGCGCCATCACGCGCTTTTCACGTTCGGCGAGAACATTGGAACTTCCGAGTTTCCGGTTCCGCTTCACGGTTTGAAGTGGCTCCCGACCCGCCAGCCGGTGGTAACGAGTCTGTGGTATCAGCCCGATCTGCCGGGGCCAGACGCAGTTTTCACGTCAGTGGCCAACTGGTCCACCAGCGGTAAGAAAGACATTCAGTGGAATGGTGAAAACTATCTCTGGAGCAAGTCGCTGGAGTTTATGAAATTTTCCTCGGCACCGGTGGCGAGTGGAGAGTCGTTTCAACTCGCTACGGACATCAAAAACCCAGTCGAGCGCGATCTGTTTCTGAGCCAAAACTGGTCGCTGGTCCTGCCGCATTTGCTCAGCTCGGACTACGATTCCTATGTGCGCTACATCCAGGGCAGCAAGGGTGAATTCACCGTCGCCAAAGACCAATATGTGCGGCTAAACACGGGCTGGTTTAGCGACCGCACGGCGTGTTATCTGGCGAGTGGACGGCCTGCGATCACGCAGGAAACCGGGTTTACGAAACACTACGGAAACGCGGGCGGATTGTTTGCCTACTCGACCGTCGAGGAAATCGTCGAGGCCGTGCGCGAGATTAATTCCGACTACAAAAAGCACTGTCGGCTCGCTTACGAACTGGCCTGCGAGGTGTTTGAAGCCCGCAAAGTGCTCGCCTCGCTTTTGGAGCGCGCGGGCGTTTAAATCCGATTCAGCGACTTCTGTAAGTCGTTGAGGATCAAAAGGATTTGCCAAACAGACTGGGTTGGATCGCAAACAACTCGTGGTAAACCATCAACAGACAGTGGGATGGCGCAACCATCCAAGGGGAGAGTCAGTCTGACCTCGGTGGGAGTGCCTGCAACCGAGGCTGGAGGCACTTTACGGATAGCTGGAGCCGCTCCAACCCTGGCTGGAGAGTAAACAGACCTGTCTGAAGCGACTCGGACATCCCGGAGACAGGCTCCATCCTTGAGGAATTATGCTCGTCGCCGCCGCGAAAAGCCGCACTCAGATCATGCCCAGCTTCATCTTGCCGACTTCGCTGATCATGTGCTGATTCCATGGTGGATCCCAGACGAGAATGACTTCCGCTTCGTCCACTCCGGGAACGCTGACGACGCGACTGCGGGCGTCCTCGGCGATGGTCGGGCCCATGCCGCAGCCGGGAGCGGTGAGAGTCATCTTGATCTCGACTTTGGTTTTAGCCTCGTCGGTTTTCAAAATCTGGCAGTCGTAAACCAGCCCGAGATCGACAATGTTCACCGGAATTTCCGGGTCATAGACGTTCTTGAGCTGGTCCCAGACTTTCTCGGTATCGACTTCGCCCTCGTATTGGGGAGCTTCTTCGGTGGCAATTTTTTGAGCCAGATCGATGCCCAAGGCGTCGGCGTCGATGTCGGCAATGCGGGCCAGACCCTGCTCCGACGCGACGGTGTAAGTGCCTCCGAGCGATTGAGTGATGTAAACACGGCTGCCTTCGAGCAGAGTGATTTTATCGCCGCTGGGAATGCGGACAGCAGGTGTGTCGCGGGAAAGGAGAATTTCTTGGTTGGAATCCATGGATGCTAGGAGTTGAGGACGACTTTGAGTTTTTTGTCGGAGGAAGTTCCAGCGGAGAGCTGGCCGAAAAGGGTGGGGGAATTGGCGGGAGCCGGAGTTTGAGCCGCCTCAGGGGCGAGCGCGTTGCGCAGGGCACCTTCGACGAGCTGGGCGCAATGGATTTTCATCGGTGGCAATGGACCCAGCGGAGCGGAAAGATCGGAGCCGTTGAGAGCCAGCGCCTCGTCGATGGATTTGCCGCGGAGCATCTCGGTCGCGACGCTGGCGACGGCGATGGCGGTCTCGCAGCCGAAAGTCTGAAAGCTGGCGCGGTCGATGACTTTCCGACCGTTTTCCTCGCGGAATTTCACCCACATCCGCAGCATGTCGCCGCAATCGGCGCTGCCCACGGTGCCGATGGCGTCGGCATTGGCGATTTCCCCGACGTTTTGCGGGTTGCGCGTAGCGGCTTCGAGCCGGTCGTTGAAGGTTTCGTTGTCGGATGGAGCGGACATAGCAATGGAACTCGAATGAGGTTTATTCCAAATGATAGCGGGGCAGATCGGGATTGATCTGCTCGCTCCAGGCGTCGATACCGCCGGTGAGTCCACGCACGTTGTTGAAGCCATGACCTTGAAAATAAGCGGCGGCGTCGAGGGTCCGTTTGCCCTGATGATCGACGATGACCAGCAAGGCGTCTTTGTCCCAAGTGGACGTGATTTCCGCGAGCAACTCCTGGCTGAAAAGATGCGAGCCCGCGATGTGGACGGCCTCATATTCTTCACGGGTGCGGATGTCGAGAAACTTGGCTTCGCCTGTCTCCAAGGCCGTAGCCGCGTCGGTTGGGGAAATGAGCGATTTCTCGTCGTCGGCCTGGCTTTTTTCCAAGTAGTCGATCACTTCCGACACGGAGAGATTTTCGTTCCGATTACAAACGCCAGCAAGCGTCTCGCCAGGCTGAAAGCCGCAACTGCTGCAGCCGCCGATGTGATATTGCCGAAAGAGCGCCCGTTGCGCGCCTGGATAAACCTCCAGAAGCTCGGCCATCGTGAGGTCGGGATGAATCGTCGAAGTCATCGAACTTTAAGCCGGTTGGCCGGTCATGCCGCCCGGAAAATCGGGTGCGATTACGATCTCAGGCGGTGAGGTGCGGGAGGGCTTGTCATCACCACCCAGTGGCGTGCCGGTGATCGGTGGCGGCGGATTTCTCATCGAACCGGTTTCGACGATGTCACGAGTCTGCTCACCAGTGAGCGTTTCGAATTCGAGCAAGGCCTTGGCGATGATTTCAAGTTTGTCGCGATGCTTGGTGATGAGTTCCTCGGCTTTCGCATAGGCATCGTCGCAGAGCTTGCGGACTTCCAAATCGATCTCCAACGCGGTGGCTTCGGAGTAATTCCGGGGTTTGCCCATGCCGCCCATGAAGGAGGATTCGTCGCTGTCGCTGTAGCCGACCATGCCCATTTTTTCGCTCATGCCCCAGTCGCAAACCATCTTGCGAGCCATCGCGGTGGCCTGGCGAATGTCGCCGCTGGCTCCGTTCGTGATGTCTCCGAAAATGAGTTGTTCGGCAATACGTCCACCCATCGTCATGATGAGGCTTTCGAGCAACTCTTGTTTGCGGCTGGTGTATTTGTCCTCCAGCGGCAGGAACATGGTCACTCCAAGGGCTGGTCCGCGTGGGATGATCGTGACCTTGTGCAGCGGCTCGACATGCTTCAGGAGAATGCCCAACAAAGCGTGGCCCGCTTCATGGTAGGCTGTGTTTTCCTTTTCCTTGTTGCTCATGGCGAGACTGCGGCGCTCGCGTCCGAAACGGACTTTGTCGCGGGCTTCCTCCAGCTCGGAAAGGGTGATGGCTTTCAATCCACGGCGCGCGGCCAGGAGAGCGGCTTCGTTGATGACGTTGGCGAGTTCGGCTCCAGAGAAGCCGGGAGTGCCGCGGGCGACGGTGTCGAGTTGCGTGCCTTCGGCGATTTTCACCTTTTTGGCGTGAACCCGCAGGATTTCCTCGCGTCCTTTCACATCGGGCAGCGGCACCACCACCTGGCGGTCGAAACGGCCCGGACGCAGCAGAGCGGGATCGAGCACGTCGGCCCGGTTGGTCGCAGCGATAATGATGACGCCTTCCTGCGCGTCGAAGCCGTCCATTTCGACTAACATCGCATTCAAAGTCTGCTCACGCTCGTCGTGCCCGCCGCCCATGCCATGTCCGCGGTGGCGACCGACGGCGTCAATCTCGTCGATAAAGATCAAACATGGAGCCGATTTGCGGCCTTGCTCAAACATGTCGCGAACGCGCGAGGCACCGACACCAACAAACATTTCCACAAAGTCCGAGCCGCTGATGCTGAAAAATGGCACGTCGGCCTCACCGGCAATGGCGCGGGCGAGCAGGGTTTTGCCCGTGCCCGGAGAGCCGACCATGAGCACGCCCTTCGGAATGTGACCGCCCAATTTCTGAAACTTCTTTGGGTCTTTCAGAAACTCGACGATTTCGGAGACTTCCTCCTTGGCTTCCTCGACGCCAGCAACGTCCTTGAAGGTGATTTTGTTCTTCTCGCGAGCGAGCATCCGAGCCTTCGATTTGCCGAAATTCATCGCGCCTTTGCCTGCCATTTTGATCTGCTGGCGGAAGAGGAAATAGAGCACGAGGAGGAAGATCGCGATGGGTAAAAAGCTGACCAGCGCCGAGGCGAGAACGTTGTTTTGCTCCTGAATATCGACCTTGTAGCCAGCGTCCTTGATTTGCTGTTCCAGATTGCGATTCACATCGAACAGGACCCGCGTCTTGAACTCCGTCGGGAGCACTTTGCTCGGAGTCGTGGTCGTCTCATTTTGGGCAAAATAACCGTGGATATATTGCGTGCTGCGGCCTTGCTCGACCACGAGTTCGATGGGGAGATTTCGGTCAAAGGCACCCGCTTTCAGACGCTCCTCGAATTGATAGTATTTCAACTCCTGCACATTGGCGAGTGGACGGAAGAGCAGCGCACCGCCGATGAGGGCAAAAGCGAGAGCGAAAAGAATGATCCCGCGCCAGTTGAAATTGGGATCCGGTGAAGGGGTGCGGTTACGATTTTCCTTGGGTCCGCGAGAGTCGTTGTTGGACATGATTTTAGTTCGACAGGGTATCACATCGGTTTGCTCAATGCAAAACCGGCGGGTCTGATTTCACCTGAAGTCGACGCAAAGAAAAAACGGATAATTTACTTAACGCCAGCCGCTGCTGCCGTCACCGACGCCACGGTGTATTCGCGGTTCAGCCGAGCAATGAATGTGGCTGGAATCGCCGCCGGGCAAACCGCCTCACACTCGTAATGGTTGCTGCAATTTCCGAAGCCCTCGGCATCCATTTGCTCGACCATTTTCAGCACGCGCCGCTTGCGCTCTGGCTGGCCTTGTGGGAGCAGGCTGAGGTGGCTGACTTTGGCCGCCGTGAAGAGCATCGCGGATGAGTTCGGGCAGGCCGCCACGCAGGCACCGCAACCGATGCAAGCCGCCGCATCCATGGATTCATCGGCGTCTTCCTTGCTGATCGGGACCGAATTGGCATCGGGCGCGGAACCGGTGCGGGCGGTAATGTAACCGCCGGCCTGAATGATGCGGTCGAGCGACTTGCGATCGACCACCAGATCCTTCAGGATTTTGAACGCCTTCCCGCGAAACGGCTCGATGAAAATCGTGTCGCCGTCCTGAAAATTCCGCATGTAAACCTGGCACGTCGTCCCGCGCTTCGGACCATGGGCGACACCGTTAATGACGAGCGAGCAAGCGCCGCAAATGCCTTCGCGACAGTCGTGGTCGAAGGCAATCGGGTCGTCTTTTTTCAGAATCAGACACTCGTTCACGATGTCCAGCATCTCCAGGAATGAAGCTTCCGCTGGAATGTTTTGCGCGGGATATTCCTTGAGAACACCTTCTAACTCCGGGCTTTTTTGCCGCCACACTTTGAGGGTAAAATTCATGACAGTTATTTGTAACTCCGCTGGGCCAGTTTCACGCTTTCATAGGTGAGCGGCTCCTTGTGCAAAACCGGATTGGCCAGATCTCCAGAGTGCTCCCAAGCCGCCACGTAGGCGTAGTCTTCATCGTTGCGCAGCGCCTCGCCCTCGCCCGTCTGATATTCCGTGCGAAAATGTCCGCCGCAGCTTTCCTCGCGGTCGAGCGCATCGCGACAGGTCAACTCGCTAAACTCCAGGAAATCCGCCACGCGACCAGCTTTTTCGAGACTTTGATTCAACTCTGCTCCGCTGCCATCGACCATCACGTTTTGCCAGAATTCCTCGCGCAGCGCCGGGATTTTTTCCAAGGCTTCCAGCAGCCCAGCGCGATTGCGGGCCATGCCGCATTTGTCCCACATGAGCAGGCCGAGTTCGCGGTGAAAGGAATCGACCGTGCGCTTGCCCTTGATGCTCAGGAACAAGTTCGTCCGCGCCTGGACTTCGGCTTCGACCTTCTTAAACTCCGGGTGATCGGTGGTGATTTTCTTTCCCGCAACGGTCGCGAGATAGTTTCCAATCGTGTAAGGCAGCACGAAATATCCGTCGGCCAGACCCTGCATCAAGGCGCTCGCGCCGAGTCGGTTCGCACCGTGATCGGAGAAATTTGCCTCGCCGAGCACGTGCAAACCAGGGACGTTGCTCATCAAATTGTAGTCCACCCAGAGTCCGCCCATGGTGTAATGCACCGCCGGGAAAATGCGCATCGGCTGCTTGTAAGCGTCCTCGCCGGTGATGTTTTCGTACATCTCAAAAAGGTTGCTGTAACGCTCGCGCACGACCGGTTCGCTCAGCCGCTTGATTGCGTCAGCGAAATCCAGATAAACCCCTAGCCCGCCTGGGCCGACCCCGCGTCCGTCGTCGCAGGCTTCCTTGGCGCTGCGGGAGGAAATGTCGCGCGGGGCGAGATTGCCGTAGCTCGGGTATTTTCGTTCCAGATAATAATCGCGGTCGTCCTCGGGAATGTCCTGTGGACGCTTGCCGCAATCCTCTTTTCGCTTCGGTACCCAGACGCGGCCGTCGTTGCGCAGCGACTCAGACATCAATGTCAGCTTCGACTGGTATTCACCGGTGACTGGGATGCAAGTCGGATGGATCTGGGTAAAACACGGGTTGGCAAAATACGCGCCTTTCTTGTGCGCGCGCCATGGAGCGGTGACGTTGCAACCTTTCGCATTGGTCGAAAGATAGAAGACATTTCCGTAGCCGCCGGTCGCCAGAACGACCGTGTCGCCCGCGTGGCTGGTCACTTTTCCAGTGGTTAAATCGCGCACCACGATACCTTTGGCGTGGCCGTCGATCATCACGACTTCCAGCATTTCGGTGCGGTAATACATTTCCACCGTCTTGTCGGCGATTTGCTTGCTGAGCGCCGAATACGCGCCGAGGAGAAGTTGTTGTCCCGTCTGGCCGCGAGCGTAAAACGTCCGGGAAACCTGCGCGCCGCCGAAAGAGCGATTCGCCAGCAAGCCGCCGTATTCACGGGCAAACGGCACGCCCTGAGCGGCACATTGGTCGATGATCGCCGAGCTAACTTCGGCCAGGCGATGCACGTTCGCCTCGCGGGAACGGAAGTCGCCGCCCTTGATCGTGTCGTAGAAAAGACGGTGAACGCTGTCGCCGTCGTTCTGGTAATTTTTCGCGGCGTTGATGCCGCCCTGGGCCGCGATGCTGTGGGCACGACGCGGGCTGTCCTGATAGCAGAAACATTTCACCTGATAACCCATTTCGCCCAAAGTCGCGGCGGCGGACGCGCCAGCCAGTCCGGAGCCGACGATGATGATCTGGTATTTCCGCCGATTGGCGGGATTGATCAGCTTCGACTCAAACTTGTGCTTCTCCCATTTCTGTTCGAGCGGGCCGGAGGGAATTTTGGAGTCGAGTGGCATGGTGATCAGTGAAGTGGGGACCAGGAGGGCAGACCTTGCAGATGCAAAAGAACGGAAACCGGAATGCTGATGAAGCCCAATGCGATGGCGATGGAGAGGAATTTCCCGCCGTTGTCCACGAGGTTGATGACGGGGCGGCTCTTGATTCCCAAGGTTTGAATGGAACTCGAAATGCCGTGTTTCAAGTGCATCCCGAGCAGGGCGACGCCCAGAATGTAGAAAGCGGAAATGGCGGGATTGCTGAAGCCCAAAATCATTCGCGAGTAAACGTCCGGATGCCCTGCGGGATCGACGAGGGTTTTATAAACCGGATGAAAAACGATCAGCGTGAAATGCAGCACGTGATAGATCACGAAACAAAGAACGGTGATTCCGCTCAGAGCCATCCAGCGCGAGGCGGCGGTGGATTTCTGAGGAGTGACCTTGGAGTATTTGGCGGGACGCGCCTTTCGGTTTTCGATGACCAAGGCAATCGTGGTGATGATGTGGACTACGAAAATAAAGAGGAGTCCCAGTCGGATGATCCAGAGAAGGGGGCCGAGCGACTGGAGTTTGGCGGCGTAGTTGTTAAAGATTTCCTTGTCCGGCAGAAAGAACTGGAGGTTGCCCACCAAGTGGCCCATGACGAACCCGAGAAGTCCGAGCCCCGTCAGTGCCACGATCCATTTCCGTCCAATGGAAGACGTGGCAAAACTCAGCAACGGGGACTTGGCGAAACTTCCGAGTGAGGACGTGGAGGGAACCGGCATGGCAGCAGAGTATTAATTTTGCTAATATTGTCAATGTTTCGGGAAAGCTTATTTGGGGACGTCGAGTGCCAGCGCCATGGCTTGGGTTTCGGTGAGACTTTTTGCGAGATAACTCCAGATGAGCTGTAGCTCCGGACCGGGTGGCTGCGGGGGCAGGGGACATGATTGCAGATCGCCGAAATGGGCTTCGTTGGCCTCGACGAAGGCGGCGAGCTTTTCCAGACGCTGATCCAGTTCCTTGATAGGCTGGTCAAATGAGTCGCAGCCGACTGGACTCTCGGCGAGATGCACGGCAATGGCGGTGAGGGCGCGGGTGATGCGTTGATTGTAAGTGGTCAGCGCGGTGCCGCGATCCGCCGCCAGCTCGGCGATTCCTGGCTCGGCGAGCAGGCGCTGCAACGAAGTGGAGGCGTAGCGACTGGCGTTTTCCGCCTTGCGTTTGCTGGCGAGAACCTCCTCGAAGTCGCTGCTCGGCGCGCTCAGATGGCGGGCGATGGAGGCAAGATAAACCCGGTTTGCGCGAATCGATGCCGCGAGCAGCGTATTGAATTTTCCACCCTCCCAGATCGGCCAGAAAAGCAGCGCGGCCACCAGGGCCACCGCGCCGCCTGCGGCATTGCAAAGCAGCCGGCTGACCGTGAAATCCAAGTGGACCGGGCCGATGGTTTCCGTGAGGAGCACGATCATAATGGTTACAAAAAAGACCGCGCGTCCGTAGCGCAGCTTCACGTAGTAAGCGAAGCCGAACGACATCAAACCGGCCAGCCCATCGAGTAGGAGCAGCGGCATTTTGATCCAAAGCAAAGCGCTCCCGAGCAAGCTGCCGGCAAACGTCCCTCCGATGCGCTGCGCCGCGCGTTCGCGAGTCGAGCCAAAGTCCGGTTGCAGCACGACGACCATCGTAAACGGAATCCAATACCCGTGCGGAATCTGGAACGCCTTGTAAACCGCCACGCCGCCCATCATCACCAGCGCCATGCGCAAGGCGTGGCGCACCAGCACGGGATCGACCTGCGACGCGGGGTTCATCCAGACAGCGACGGAGCGGATGGATTTCCCACCCAGATCGGGCAGGCGCGAGGGAAATCTGGCCATGCCCTGCGGCCCGTGGTCGATGGTGGTTGCCAGCGTGGCGTCGATCCGCGGAAGGATGAGCGCGATCTTGCCGAGCGCGTCCTGGAGTTGAGTTAGATCGTTATCTGACGCGTCGGTCGGGGCGATTTGCTCCTCGCAGACGTGGATTAAATGCAGGCAGCGCTGGATGCGCACCTCGGTCGCGGCGAAATTTTCCGACCGGTGCGAGATCAGAGTGATCGCCACGGAGCGCGCCGTGTCGCTCAGCGCCTTGATGACGGAATCCATCGTCGGCAGATGCGGCGCGAACGATGGGGAAGTCATCAGCGGTTCCCAGGCAGCGTGCAATCCGGTCACGCGCATCGCCAGATGCACGACCTCGCGGCGCATCTCCTCCAGATGCTGGAGCAGGGCAGTGCGGCGCTTGTTTTCGGCGGCGCCGAGAATCACGAAAGTCCGGTCCAGAGCCAGGCGCAGCTCGCGTTCTTTCTCCATCATCAGCCCGACTGGCGCCACGGCTCCGTCGAGCGGCGGACGCATGCTGGCGATCACGTCGGAGAGAGCGACCCATGTTTCGCCGACCGCGTAGCGTAGAGGATGTTGCGGGCGGAAGAGCCAGAAAACCACGTGCAGCAACGCCGTTCCCGCGCCTCCGATAAAGATCAAACCCGCCAGGTGCCAGCCGTGCGCCAGCGTGCCGGGTTGGGAGAGCCCGAGCAGAAACAACAGCACCGACGCCACGCTGAGATGTGCGCCATAATCTGCGCTGAGATGACGCCACACGCCTCCGAGCAGCGCCAGAAAACCCGCCGCCAGGATCGACGCGACCAGGCTCCCTCCGCACCACACGCCGAGCACCGCCGCAAAGGCGACCGCTGCCGTGATCGTGGCCAGAATGACAAGCCGCATCCCATACGCGCCGCGCAGATCGGGCAGCGCCATGGTCTGCGCAGACATGGCGATGAGAATGGCGTCGGACGTTCTCCCCAGCCAGTGGCAGATGAGCAGCGGTATGAGAAAAGCCACACTCGCACGGAAGCCCCGCCGGAACTCCGGCCGCAGGGTAAAATCTTCCGGGAGACGCCACATGAATGAGCCCGCAGAATAAAGACCCTCTACCGCAAACTCAAGCGGCTGACCTTTTCAGGACGTTTTTTTCGAAAAAAGCCGCCGGACGACGTGGCCTTTCCACATCCACAATCCAGACGCCGCAATCATCGGAAACGCTACATACCGGGTCACGGGCGCGTAGTCCGGCAGCTCTGCAAACGGACTGTAAATGTAACCAATAATCGGAATGCTAAAGACGATGTGAATCCATCGACAGATCGTGCGTTGAGTGGCGTCGCTAATCATGGAGTTCCTTTCTTGTGAGAATTTGTGGCAGACATTTTACAATTCGTGCCTCGCACGTTTTCGCTTGTTTCGCAGCGGAAAAATAAAACAAGAGTTTGGGAATAAGAGGAAGCTTCAACTCAGTGTCCGGCGGGCTGGAGCAGTTTGCTTTTGGGGATTTGGATTGTGCCGCCGTTGGTTTGGCGGACCCAGACGGCGGTGGGGTCGCTGACGACGATCTGGCCGTGGATGACGCTGCCGTCCTTCAGACGAATGGCGTCGTCGCGGGTTTTCACGGGCACTGCGGAATGGCTTTCGCTGGAGGAAGCTGTCGGAGTGGCGGGGCGCACGAGGCGGACGGGGAGGAATTTCCTGCCGTGGCAGACAGGGCAGACGATGTGGCCGGTGCTCTGGCAGATTTTGCACGGGACTTTGGCTTTGCCGCCGCAGACGGGGCAGGCGCCGATGTTCACGGCCTTGTGGTCGCGCATTTCGATGACCTGGCCAACGTGCGCCGTGGTCCAGGCGGCGTGTCCGCCGGGGTAGGTGAATTTCTGCCAGAGTTCCTTGGGGTCGTGACCTGGCACGTCCATGTGTTCCCAGCGGCCTACGGAGAGTTTCAGGCATTTGCCGGGGCAATCGACCCAGCCTTCGGCGCAATGCGGTGCGGTGCAGCGAATGGTTCCGGAGCCCTGGCAGCGGGTGCAAGGTGCCAGGGGTGTGCCGGTTACCGGGTCTACGGGCGGGGTGACGCTGGCTGGAGTGGCATCGCCGCTGGCCGGGGAAACGGAGGCCACTACAGCGGTGTCGTTGCGGTGAAGGTAACGATACCCGCCGTAGCACGCGCCGCAGAGGACGAGAAAGAAGAGAAAAGACCTCATGGATGGAAACGTTGGGGCAGGTAGTTAAATGACGGACTTCGAGTTGTGCTGGTGCTGATAACGTTCGAGGGATTTCTCGACGATCCAGTAAGAGACGAGTGAGATCGGAATGGCGAAGGCGAGCGACCCGAGGAACATGGGCCAGAGGACTTGCAGTGTTTTCAGGTGAAACCAGTCACGCCAATGCCCTTCGCCCATGTGTAAGTGGGGCGGGAAGCGGTGCGGATGACTCAGGAGCCAGTAGCCGAGGTCGTATTCCCAGCGCAGGATGATGGGCCAGACGGGAGTAAGAATGTCATGGAAACTGACCGCAACGGCGGCGGCGATTTTGCTGCAACGAAAGACCCAGGCGCAGGCAATGGAGAACAAGGTCTTTAGCCCCGTGAGCGGGGTGAATCCCCAAAACATCCCGATGGCGACGCCGCCCGCAACGGCATGGGGCTGGTCGCGGATCTGGTGCAAGGCAGCGAATTGTGCGCGGGCGAATTGCTTCAGGTTCCAAGTTTTCAAGAGTGCGGAGTTGCAACCTATTCGCGCGGCTCGCGAAGGCTGAATGCCGGAAAAAGGTTTCCTACGGCGTGGTGGAATTAAGCGAGCGGGTGAAGCCGGAGTAGATCTCGTCGCGGAAGCGGCTTTCGTCGGCCACGGTGCGGCGAAAATAGTCATAGGCGTTGCGGCTGTCGAAGGCGCGGACATCGGTTTGCGAGGCGGTGCGCAGGTTGGCGAGCAGCTCGCGCACGGCGAAGGAGCGGTCGGCGTCGCTCATGTGCGAGCCTGTGCGGATGCGGCTGGCGTAGGTGTCGAGGGCGCGCTGGATGCCGACGTTGTGGTAGCTGGAGGCAAACAATTTCTTGGCTCTGGCATCGGCGAAGAGTTGCTGAAATTCCTCGCCAGTGGTCTGGATGCTGGAGGCTTGGGCGGATTGCGCGTAGAAGCGGGGCCAGTTGATGGGTTCCCACGTTTGCACGTTGTCGATGCGATAGCCGAAACGGCGGATGGTTTCCTTGACGGCTTTGTCGGCCTTCTCTCCGGTTGCGGTTTTTTCGTCGGTATCGGCCACTTTCTTGGTGACGAGGTAGGTGGCGATGCCGATGACTTTTCCGGTAGCGCTGTGAATGATCGGACTGCCGCTGTTGCCGGGGACGAATGGGGCATCGACTTCGACCAGATTAGGGCCCATGCCGACGATGTGGCCTTGAAATGGATGGATTACGCCCTGGCCCTCAGCATTGCCCAGCACGACGATGGCGTCGCCGATTTTGATGTTGGAATCGGCCTCGGACATGACTTCGAGTGCGGCGGTGCCGGCGGGCATCTTGATCTTGCAAATGTCGTGATCGACAGCGAGGAAGGCGGGCCCATTGGCGGTGACGGCGCCGCCGATGGTCGAGAAGCGCGGATGGGGATTATTGCTGAGAACGTGGGCGTTGGTCAGGAGCCAGGGCTCGCCATTGAAGTTGCAAACAAAGCCGCTACCCATGCCTTTGTCGCCCTGGACAACGATGAGACTGGCCCGGTTTTTGTTAATCATCTCGCCCGTGGCTGCGGAGGGAATCTCCGGGATCGGCAGGCCGGCAGCGGCGGGCGGGGTGCCATCGGCGCTGGCAACCGCTGGCGTTGAAGAGGAGGCGGCAACATCCATGGTCGAAGCTCCCGACAGGACGTCGGCCACCTTGGAGTGGTCGATGGAGACCGTCGCCAGCCAGGAGTCAAATTCCCCCTGGGCCACGGGGTCGGTGGGGTCGTATTGCCAATAGCAACGAAAGCTGGATTGCGGAAAACGATTGATGGTCACGCAGTTAAAGATGCGCTTCTGCCCATCCGCAGCGACGCCGTCGATGGTGCCCAGGAGGACGTTGCGAGGTCCGTCGGCATGGCCTTTTTCACTCATGCGTCCGGAGGTAAATCCGCTGGCGAGGACGAGTTCGTTGAGACGCGCGAGCATTTCCTTCCGGGCCATGGGTCCGGCGTGACCTCCAAATGAATCATCGCGCAACAGGGTGAGGCTGGCCGAGCGTTTGGCGTCCCCCGACCTGGCCTGCGCCAGCAACACCAGCGTGTCGGGGTCGTCGAAGGACTGGTGCCGATCCTTTGGCGGCTCGGAGGTATTCAGGACGCTCGTCTTCCAACCGGGCGGGAGCACGAGGGAAAGTCCGCCACCGAAGACGGTCTCACCCGCTGCGGCGTCCGGCGCCTGGGCGAGCACGGCTGGCGTTCCCGTGGCAATGATGAAGGCCAGCATGGGTAGGAAAATCCACTGCAGAAACGTAAGGCGCATGTCCGTGAGACAAACAGTGGTCCAGATAAAGATCAAACTCGATTCACGCTCGCACTGCCTGAACCGTCGGTTGACGCGCCCATGCCGAGCGATAAAGCTGTGGTCCCATCCCGTGCCTTTTCATGAAACGAATTCTCTCTGCTTTTCTCATCCTCGTTGCGCTGGGTTCCTGGATTTCCGCCGCGCCGCTCGATCCGGTGCTGACTAGCTCCGACCTCTGGACGCAGACGCCGGAGACGTTCATGGCGGCAGGCGAACCGCTCGGCTTTGAGTGGACTTCAGCGGCGAAGGATTCCGCCCGCGCGGCGGTGAAGGATATGACGGCGTTTGGCCAGAAGGCGGTGGAATGCGTGGCGCGTTTCGAGGGCGGCGCGCTCAAGCAGATGACGGTGGTTTTCTATGCGCGCGGCGATGCGGGCGAGATTTCGGAGACGCAATACGACACGCTGGTGCGGACGAGTTGCGAGGCATTGAACACGGCCACGCAGGTGAAGTTTGCCGTGCGCGGGAAAGATCAGACGAGCGCGGTGAAGGCGGAGGGCCTGGTCTGGACTACCCCGACGGGGCGTTACCTGCTCGAATACAGCAAGGTGCGCGAGATAAAGTCGATACACATCCCGTTTCGCGCGGAGTTTGTCCGGCTGGAAATGACGCCTCCCGAGAAGAAGCTGGGGCTGGCCGCGCAGATCCTGCAGGCCCCGAGCGGGAAATTCATCGGGTCGGAACACGTGAAGCGCGATCCGGCCACCGGCGATGTCTGGATCGGCGATGTGCCGATGGTGGACCAGGGGCAGAAGGGCTATTGCGTGGTCGCGGCGACGGAGCGCGTAATGCGTTATTATGGCAACCCGGTCGATGCCAATGAACTCGCCCAGGTCGCCAATTCCTCGGCGGCTGGTGGCACGAGTTACGACGCCATGTACGAGGCGCTCAAGAAACTCAGCACCCGGTTGAAAGTGCGCGTGCACGAGATCGAAAAGACCGACTACAAGGACGTCGTGCGCTTGATGGCCGACTACAATCGCAATGCGAAACGCTACAAGATGACGCCCATTCCCGATCAGGGAAACATGATCAGCCTGAGCAATGTCTATGAGGCGATGGATGGCAACGTGCTGAAGGAGACGCGCACGAAAAACCCCGGCGATCTCACGCGTTTCGAGCGTTCCCTTGAGGAGCACGTCAACCGCGGCACACCCCTTCTCTGGACCGTGATGCTGGGCAAAATCCCCGAGAAAGGCGTCTCGGCCAATGCGGGCGGCCACATGCGATTGCTCATCGGCTACAATGCGAAAACCTCGGAAGTGTTGTTCTCCGACACCTGGGGCGCGGGCCATGAACTGAAGCGGATGCCACTGGCCGACGCCTACACGATGACCACCGGCACGATGTCGATCGAGCCTATGGGAACTTAGATCGTTATCAATGCGTCGGCTTCGGCTGCAAAAATGCCAGGTCGAGATGATACTCGATGTGTCCGCACTGGCTGCAGACGGTGCGATACTGGCCTTTCTTGGGTCCGTCCGTGACAAGTTTGGGCAGGCTCATGTTCGCGTGACAATGGCTGCACTTTTCTCCGTGAGAGATCATAGATGTGAGGGGTTGAGGGTTGGATGAACTTACCAAGACTCGGTTGTCATTAGGGTTTAGTCCATTCTCTTTGCTTCTTCGAGGTAGCGGCGGTCTTCGGCGTCCGCAGCGGTGAGCGCGAGGATTTTTTTCCATTCGAGTTGCGCTTCACTGGCGCGGTCCTGACGCTGGAGGTAGGCGGCGAGGTCGCCGTGGGTGGCGATGCTTTGCGGGGCGAGGCGCGTGGCCCGGCGGAAATACTTCTCGGCATCGACGGCGGAGGCTTCGGGGAAGGCCCCGTAAAGCGTGGCGGCGAGGGCTTTCAACACGGGGTTCAGCCGCAGGATGGAGTCGTGCCATTGGGCGAGGATGCGGCAGGCTTTGACGTTGGTGGGGTCGAGTCGCAGTCCGATCTCGGCCTCGGCTTTGATCTCCCGGGCGTAGGCGAGTTTGGTGCGGTTGTCGGTGAAATCGGTCATTTTTCCGAGGGCGATGGCGAGCGCGACGTGCGCCCGGCCATTCTGCGGATCGGCGGCAACGGCGGCGCGGGCGAGTTCCATTGCTTTCTCGGCGGCGAGCTTGGGGTCGGCTGCCGTCGTGGCGCTCCCGGCAGCCGTGGCGGATGGGGCCCCCAAAGTCAGGCAGCCGGGCAGGACGGCGGCGAGAAATAGCGCTCGATAATTCACGACCCATGACTAGCTTTGCCCTCCGCGATTGACCAACATGAAATCCTCCACCGCCTTTCGCCTCGCCGCCGCGCTCGCCTTTCTCGGAGTGGCTCTGGGAGCGTTTGGCGCTCATGCGTTTTCCAGTCGGCTCATCGCGCTCGACACCGTGAAGCCCTGGGGCACGGCCTCGCTTTATCACCTGCTGCACGGGGTGGTGTTGCTGGTCCTCAGCCGCGAATACGCCGCGCGCCGCTGGAGCTGGTGGGCGTTTCTCATCGGCGTGCTGGTCTTCAGCGGGTCGCTCTACATTTACGCGCTCACGGGCGTGAAATGGCTGGCGATCATCACGCCCTTCGGTGGTCTCGCGCTGCTGGCGGGGTGGGGAAGTCTGGTGCTGGGAAAAAACGAGCCGAGTTAGGGTGGAATCCGAGGCACTTAAGACCAATGCCCTTCACCAGGGTTGGCCACCTTGGAGGGCATCTGTCCTCAGATGCCGTTGATTCTGGCTTGTCGCGAAGTCGTCCGGCGAACAGTATAACGCCATGAAAGCCCTCCTGCTCACCAACGAATTTCCTCCTCACATCTACGGCGGTGCCGGTGTCCACGTGGATTATTTGAGCAAGGAACTGGCGAAACTTCTCGATGTGGAGGTGCGCTGTTTCGGCGAGCAACAGAGCGACGATCCAAGGCTGACGGTGAAGGGTTTCTCCCTCGACACGACGGATTTCACTAGTCCCGCGAATCTGAAATCGGTCTTCGGCGCGATCCGACGCTGCACGGATTTCAACACGACGAACATCGACGCCGACGTGGTCCATTGCCACACGTGGTATAGCCATTTTGGCGGAATCCTGGCCAAGCTTTGCTACGGGATTCCGCTCGTGGTCACGATTCATTCGCTCGAACCGCTGCGCCCGTGGAAACGCGAGCAGCTCGGGCACGGCTACGATTTTTCCGTCTGGCTGGAGCGGACTTGCATCGAAATGGCAGACGCGATCATCGCTGTTTCCGAGGAGACGAAACGCGATGTGCTCGGTCTTTTCGATGTCGATGAATCGAAGATCCGCATCATCTACAACGGCATCGAACCCGCTCAATATCAGCCAGCCACGGGTAACGAGGCGCTGGTGCGGCACGGTATCGATCCGACTCGGCCCTACCTTCTTTTTGTGGGACGCATCGCGCGTCAAAAGGGCATCGTTCACCTCGTCAACGCCATCAAATATCTCGACCCCGGCTTCCAGATCGTCCTCTGTGCCGGCGCGCCCGACACCCCGGAGATCGCGGCCGAGATGCAAGCCGCTGTGGCCGCCGCGCAGGCGTTGCGGGCCGATATTTTCTGGATCTCCGACATGGTAAGCAAGGCGGAGGCGATTGAGTTTTATTCCCATGCGGCGGTTTTCTGCTGCCCGTCGATTTACGAGCCGTTTGGGATCATTAATCTCGAAGCGATGGCGTGCGAAACAGCCGTGGTCGCGAGCGCGGTCGGTGGCATCAAAGAGGTCGTTGTTCATGGCGAAACGGGTTATCTCGTGCCGCTGGAGCAGATGACTGCGAGTCCATTTGAGCCGGTGGACCCGGATCGTTTTGCCCGCGATCTGGCCGCGCCGATCAATGAGCTGATGCGCGATCCCGAGAAGCGGAAAAAGATGGGTCAAGCCGGTCGCCGCCGTGCGCTGGAGAAGTTTAGCTGGTCGGCGATCGCCGCGCAGACGCGGGATTTGTATGAGGAGTTGCAGGCGGCTCGCTAGTCGTCCTGTGGATGAGCCTTTGACGAACCATTCCCGACGGCTATACTCCGAACCCGGCGAACGTCGGACTTAGATTATGTTCGTAGATCAAATTAGAATTTATGCCGAGGCCGGCGATGGCGGACGCGGCTCGGTTTCCTTCCGGCGCGAGAAATTTATCCCGCGCGGCGGTCCCGACGGAGGCGACGGCGGACGCGGGGGGAGTGTGATTCTCAAGGCCAGCGAGCAAGTGGATAATCTGGTTTCTTTTTACTACGACCCGAAGATCAAAGCCAAGAGTGGCAACGGAGGTTCTGGCCGTCAGAAATCCGGCAAATCCGCCGAAAATAAGATCGCCTTGCTCCCAGTGGGCACGGCTATTTACCGAGTGCCGGAAAGACTGGTGCCAGTTCCGAAAACGGGTTTTGAAGAGGAGGATGAGAACGCAGAGCCGGTGGAAAAGCCGTTGCAGAAAAAGGGTTTGCCGATTGAGGAGTTGGAACTCGTGGCCGACCTGACGGAACCGGGCCAGGAATTTATCCTCTGCCAAGGCGGCAAAGGCGGGAAGGGGAACATCCATTTCAAGAGCTCGACGAATCGAGTTCCAGTCGAATACACCGAAGGCACGCCGGGCGAGCGGGGCTATTACTATTTTGAGCTGCGCAAGATCGCCGACGCGGGCTTGGTCGGTTATCCGAATGCTGGAAAATCAACCTTGATCAGCCAGGTTTCTGCGGCGCATCCGAAGATTGCGCCCTATCCCTTCACCACGCTCACACCGATGATCGGTGTGGTCGATGTGGAAAACTTCGGACGTTTCACTGTCGCGGACATCCCTGGCTTGATCGAAGGGGCTCATCGCAATGTGGGCTTGGGCCACGACTTTTTGCGCCATGTGGTGCGCTGCAAGTTGCTCCTCTTTGTCATCGACATGGCCGGCAGCGAGGGAAGAAATCCTTTCGACGATCTGGTTCGGTTGCGCGAGGAGATCGTTCTTTACGATCCCACACTCGCGCAACGCCAATGGCTGGTCATCGCGAACAAGATGGATTTGCCGGAGTCAGAGGAGAATCTGCGCATCTTCCGCATCCGTTATCCGAAGCCGGAAATCATCGAAATCTCTGCTGACAAATCAGTCGGAATCGATGAACTGAAAAAGCGGCTGGCTGAGTTGATTCTCTGAGTGTTCCCATGCCGAAAGTTGCCAGTTACTGCACGGTTTTCCTCAAGCCGGAGATGCTGCATATCTACCGGCAGGTCACTGGATTGAAGCGATATGAAAATGTCGTCATCACCAAGACACGTCAACACCAGGCAGACTTCCCTTTCGAACCTGTAGTAAAATTGGATAAACCGAGTATCAACCTGCTTAAGCGTCTGGTCTCCAAGTATATCTACAAAAAAACTGCCTTCATTTACCGTGGTGAATATGCGGTTCTGGAGAGTGCACTCAAAGTCCATCAGCCGGACCTCCTCCATATCTATTTTGGGCACACCGGAGTGCATCTTTTGCCGTTCATCGAGGAGTCGAAAATGCCCTGCGCGGTGTCTTTTCATGGTGCTGACGTGATGCCTCGCGCAGATCGCCCCGAGTATTTGGGAAACCTCAAAAAATTATTACAAATCATCCCCATTGCGATGGCGAGATCGGAGTCGCTGGCAGTTCGCTTGAGGGACTTGGGTTGTCCTGCTGAAAAAATACGGATCAACCGCACCGGTATTCCGCTCGATCAATTGAAATATATCGACAGGTCATCACATGGGAAGGTGCCTCTGCGGTTTATCCAAGCCTGCCGATTGATTGAAAAGAAAGGGCTTCGCACCACCATCGAGGCATTTTCTAAGATTCGCCGCCAGTTGCCCGGGAGCACATTGGTAATCGCCGGCGCAGGTCCGATGGCGGAAGAACTCGCCAGCTTGGTGGCTCGACTCGGACTCGCTCCTTACGTTCAGTTTGTCGGATTTTTGGATCAAGCAGCTCTGCGGGAATGGTATGCGAATTCCGACATTTTTGTTCATCCCAGCGAAATCACGGCTCAGTCGGATCAGGAAGGCGTGCCGAATTCGCTCCTTGAGGCCATGGCCACGGGTTTGCCTGTGGTGGCGACCATTCACGGCGGAATCCCCGAGGCGGTGGAACATGGAAAAACCGGTCTCCTGGTTCCAGAAAAGGATGTAACTGCACTCGCTGCGGCCATGCTGGAGCTGGGGCAGGATTTTTCCCGTCGTCTTTCGATGGGACAGGTAGCGGCGGCATCCGTCCGGGAAAATTTCGAGCAAGGCGCGCAAATCGCCAAGCTGGAGAGCTATTATGATGAAGCCATTCAAATCGCCGGAAGCCGCTGAATATCTGATTGCCAGCGCCAATCTGCTGGCTAAATTCGTTTCCCTATTAACCTATAGAGAATTATGACTGCTGAAGAAATCACTCAGGCAAATGTGCTGCTCCGCGACCGATCTCCGCTGGAAATCGTTCGCTGGGCCATCGAACAGGCGAATGGACGGGCCATTGTTTCCACCAATTTCCGGCCTTACGAAGCCGTCGTTTTGCACCTCGCCACTCAAGTGCAGCCCGATATTCCGGTGCTTTGGGTCGATCATGGCTACAACAAGCCCGCGACTTACCGGCACGCGGAAGAGGTGAAAAATCTGCTTAAGCTGAACATTCAAGCCTTCGTCCCGCGAGTCACCACGGCGCACTACGATGCCATTTACGGCGGTGCGCCCGAGCCGACGCCTGAAAACGAGGAGCGGATCAAAGCCTTCAGCACCACGATGAAACTCGAGCCTTTTCAGCGCGGAATGCGCGAGCTTGCGCCGACGATTTGGATCACCGGCCTGCGGGAAGTGCAGAACCCGAACCGCGCCGGGCTCGACATCGTCAGCGCAGACGGAAACTTCGGTTCACTGAAAATCAGCCCTGTCTTTCGCTGGACCGACCGCGACATGCACGCCTATTGCCAGGAGCATTCGCTACCGAACGAGTGGGATTATTTCGATCCAGCCAAGGCCGACGAAAAGCGCGAGTGCGGCCTGCATGCAGCCTGGGGCGGAGCGGCGGTGAAAGTATGAGTGCCGTGACTTCCTACCAACTCGATCACCTCGATTATCTGGAAACCGAAGCCATCCATGTGATGCGCGAGGTTGCGGCCGAGTTTGAGCGGCCCGCGCTGCTTTTTTCGGGCGGAAAAGATTCCATCTGCCTCCTGCGCCTCGCAGAAAAAGCGTTTCGTCCATCGGACATTCCGATGCCGTTTCTCAACGTGGACACCGGCCACCATTTTCCCGAGTTGAATGTATTTCGCGACAAACGCGCCGCAGAACTCGGCGGCAAACTGATCATCCGCAAAGTTGAGGACGCCATTGCCGCAGGTATCGCGCATCCTTCGCCCGGCGAAGTGAGCCGCAATCGACTGCAAATTCCCACGCTGCTCGCGGCGCTGGAGGAGTTTCAATTCGATTGCGCCATCGGCGGTGCCCGGCGCGATGAGGAAAAAGCGCGGGCCAAGGAACGTTTCTTCAGTTTCCGCGATGCCTTTGGCCAATGGGATCCGAAAAACCAGCGCCCCGAAATCTGGAATCTCTACAACGCCCGCGTGAATCCCGGCGAAAACATGCGCGTTTTTCCGCTCTCCAACTGGACCGAAATGGACGTCTGGGAATACATCAAGCGCGAGCAACTCGAAGTGCCGACCATCTATTTTTCCCACCGCCGCCAGTCCGTTCGCCGGGGCGGCCAGTGGCTCCCGGTCAGCGAAATTCTGCCGCCGAAGGACAAGGAGGAAGTGCGCGAACTCACCGTCCGCGTCCGCACCATCGGCGACATCATCAGCACCGGACTCGTCGAAAGTCCGGCTAACACCGTCGATGACATCATTGCCGAAATTGCCGCCGCTCGTGTGACCGAACGCGGCTCGCGTGCCGACGACAAATCGAGTGAGGCCGCGATGGAAGACCGCAAAAAGCAGGGGTATTTCTAATGAGCCAAACCACCACCGGACATCCCGTCGAACTCCTCCGCTTCAACACCTGCGGCTCCGTCGATGACGGAAAATCCACTCTCATCGGCCGTCTTTTATACGACACAAAGTCGCTGATGGAGGACCAAATCGAGGCGCTGGAACGCTCCGCCGACATTACCGGCGGCGGACAGATCAATCTCGCCAATCTCACCGATGGCCTTCGCGCCGAACGCGAACAGGGCATCACCATCGACGTCGCGTATCGTTATTTCGCCACGCCGCGGCGCAAATTCATCGTCGCCGACACGCCTGGCCACATCCAATACACGCGCAACATGGTCACCGGCGCGAGCACGGCCAACCTCTCCGTCATCCTCGTCGATGCGCGGCATGGCGTGATCGAGCAAACCCGCCGCCATACCTGCATCGCGGCGCTGCTCGGCATTCCGCATCTCGTCGTCGCCGTGAATAAAATGGATCTCGTCGACTGGAGCCAAGAGCGTTTCCTCGAAATCCGCGACGCCATCGAGGGTTTCCTGCCCAAGCTCGACATGGCGAAGGACGTAAAATTTATCCCGATCAGCGCGCTCAGTGGTGATAATGTCGTTGGTCCATCCGACAAGACTCCGTGGTATGAGGGGCCGAGTTTGCTGCACCATCTGGAGACCGTCCACATCGCCAGCGACGTGAACCTCACCGCCTTCCGGATGCCCGTGCAATGGGTCAATCGCCCAAACAATCCCACGGATCATTCGCTCCACGATTTCCGCGGTCTCAGTGGGCAAATCGCTGGCGGCATCGTCCGGCGTGGGGAAAAAATCATGGTTCTCCCAAGCGGGTTAAAAAGCACGGTGAAAAGCATCTGGACGCTCGACGGCGAACTCGACGAGGCGTTCGCCCCACAATCCGTCACGCTCTGCCTTGAGGACGACTTGGACGTGAGCCGCGGCGACATGATCATCGGTCTCGACAACCTCCCCGGCATGGGCACCGAACTGCGCGCCCGCGTCTGCTGGATGCACCCGCGTCCACTGCAGCGCGGCAACAAATATTTCCTCAAGCACACTTCGCAGACTGTCCAGGCGGCGGTCACGAGCATCGAGAGTTGCATCGATATCCGCACGTTCGAGCACGAACCAGCGCCCGCGCAGCTCGCGATGAATGGTATTGGCGAAATTCGCCTGCGCACTGCGAAGCCGCTTGTTTTTGACGGCTACGGCACCAACCGGCTCACCGGCTCTTTCATCCTGATCGAGCAGGGGACGAACCACACCGTCGCCGCCGGAATGCTCTTCCCGCCGACGGAACCCGTGAAGCCAGAATACAACGATTTCGCGATCTAAGTTAGATTCGAATCTAACTCCGCTGCGGCAAACGTCGCGCGCATCCGGTCCGCCATCCAGCGGTTGATCTCGTCCAGATCGGCCACCGGTTTTTGCGAAAACGGAGCCGCCTGCAAATATCCATCCGGCCCAAACTCCGGCGTCATCGTCGTGAATTCGCGTCCCGCACGGGCGTGGGCCAGCCAGATCATTTTCCACCAGCGCTCGTGGGCTTCCAACGCTGCGAGATATTCCGGCGCGGCGGGATGCGGCACCTGCGGCCCTTGATCGTAGCCGACCCGAGCGTGAACGTGCTGGGCGCGACCGGCGCATAGTGCCAGCACGTCCGGCTCGGTGTCGATCAACCGCTCGCAGACGCAGCACCAATGCGAGTAGTCGCAGGTGAGCCGCAGCGCAGGCAGCTCGGTGAGAAGATCGCGCGTGGTCCATGGATTAAAAGTGGATCGACTGCGATGCGTTTCAAAGCCGACTGCGACTCCACTGGCAGCGGCGAAATCCATGGCGCGTCCGAAGAATTCCACGCTTCGCGCGAGCGGCCAGGCATCGCATCCGGCGAGCGAGGTTAGAAACAGCGGCACGCATTCGAGGGAGACTTCTAACTTGCGGCGAAAATCCTCCAAATGCTGTTCGACGGTGGCTATTCTCTTAGGAACATAACCGCCAGCGGTGCAAATTTCCGCGATGAAAGGAACGCCCGCATCGCTCAGTTTCGCCGAGAAAATTTCCCGCTCTTGAGAGTCGCTGGGAACGGGTCCCTCGATGCCGTCGAAACGGCCCGTTTTGCAATCGTCCAGCGCCGTGTCGAGGTCGAAGCCATTGGTCCAGAGCGAGCGAAAAAGGAGGAGTTTCATAGTAATCTAGAGGTCGCAGGCGATGCGGAAACCGATGTTGTCGCGGCGCTGGTCCGCCGGAAAAGAATCGCGCCAGGCCGAGCGCAGCAGCCGGGGCAGATAATCCCATGCGCCTCCACGAATCGCGCGCCGGGTTTCATCGCCGTCAGCAGTCCAAGCCGAGCCGTTGGCTGGTGCGCCGCGATAGTTAGGATGCCACGCGTCCGCAACCCATTCGCAGACGTTTCCATGCAAGTCGTGAAGGCCAAAAGCATTCGCAGGAAACGCTCCAACTCGCGTGCGGTGGCCGGCTCCAATGCGTTCGCCGTATTCGGAGAAAAGGAAATTCGCGTCTTGTGCAGTCAGCTCATTTCCAATGGCAAAAGGCGTTTGCGATCCAGCACGACAGGCAAATTCCCACTCTGCCTCGCTGGGCAAACGGCACGCGAGACCGCTTCGTTCGCTGAGCCATTCGCAATACGATTGCGCCGCGATCCAGCTAACATTCACCACTGGCCATTCGACGTCCTCATTCGGCGCGTGATCCGGGGCAAAAAGCCGATACGCGCCGACCGTCACTAGAAACTTCCCCAAGGCAAATGGACGTTCTAACCTCACCTGATGCGCCGGACGCTCCGTGTCATTGGCAAACTTGTCCCCTGCGTTTTCTCCCATGATAAATTCGCCGAGTTCATCCGCTTGAAACTCGCGGAGTTGCAACGTCATGGCCGCTGACTGGGCGCGGGTTCATGGTCATCCGTCGGCCACACTCCGCGAATCCGTGCGGCGAGATAGCGATAGAAAAGCCAGACCGTCATTTCGAGGTGACTTAGCCGCCCTTGCTGCCATCCGCTAGACGCCAGACCGCGCTGTACGCCGGTGCAGACTTCCATGTCTTCCATGTGAAAAGTCGTCAGCGATTCGACGGCTTGCTCGCGCAATGTTAGATAGTCCTCGCGCTGCAACGCCTCCGCAGAAAAGAGCGTCGTGGTTAGGAGTTTGAGTCGATTCGCGCCGAGCGGTTGCAGGCGATACCAGATCACGCGATCGTGCGCCGTCGCGAGGAGAAACGTCGGGTAAATGAGAAACAGCCCCCACTGGTTTCGCTGGGCTTCATTCAACCCGCGGAGATGCGGCAGGCTGGCGGCGATCTCCTGCAAATCGGCGCGCATCGATTCCTTGTAAGGCAGATGCGCGCGGATGTAGCGGCGGCGTTCCTGCTCAGTCCAGGTGTCGCGCGCGGGCATCAAAGGCTGGAGCGTTTTGTGATGGATGCCGAGGTGGTGATAGCTCTCCATGAAGTTTTCCACGAGCACTTTCCAGTTGAATGGACAGTCCCAATCGAGTGCGATGCCGACCTTCATTTCTGCCAGATTGAAGGCGGCCAGATCGGCTGTGATTTCAGTTAGATCTGTATGCAGCGGAGCCGCGTCCCCGCTGAGATTGACAAAGATGAAGCCATTCCAAGTCTCGCAGCGAAAGGGCATCAGAGAAAAGTCATCGCGCGAAAAACCCTCCGCCTGCTGCATCTCGGGACAGGCCTTCAGATGACCATCCAACTCAAATGTCCAGGCGTGATACGGACACAAAAAGAGCCGGGTGTGACCGCAATCCGGCTTACCCTCGCGCACCTCGGTCAGCGTGTGGCCGTCGTAGCCGAAGCCCTCCGGCATGATGTCCATCGAGCGATGCGGACAGACGCGCGAGAGCGTGCGAACCACGCCATCCTTGCCATGAACGACGATCAGCGGGTCCCCTAACAATTCGAGATTCAGGAAATCGCCAGGCGCGGGAATCTGCGAAATATGCGCGACGCATTGCCACTCCTGGCGCAAAACGTGATCGGCCTCCCAGGCAAAAAATTTCTCGCTAACATACGCTGGTGCGGGAAGCGTCTTGGCCTGGTTCAGCGGCAGCGCGGCGGTCTCCACAATCTGCCGCTGGAGTTCTCCCAGTGAAATCATGGTGTGCTCCTAACATCGAAATCTAACTCGCGTCGTGCCGTCGGATTGGCGCGCACGTAATCGGCAATCTCTCGCCCACGGGCAAACCAGACGCCGTCTTTTTTCTGCATCGCGCCGACCAGATCCTCCAGCAATCGCACGCGCGACGGACGCCCGCTCAACCACGGATGCAACGTTAGTACGAAACAACTCCCAAAGTCGTGCGTCGCCTCAAACTCGCGCCACCAGAGATCGTAAACTTTTGCGCAATTCTCCGGCACAAAACCCCAGGCCGGATCGGCATTGAAGGCAAACTGCTCCCAATCCTCCAGCATCCATTGGCCGGGGATTTCGACGAGTCCGTTCGAGTGAAAATAGGGAACATCGTCCCCCATTTCGCTGGCGCAATATTGCACGCCGTGCCGCTCCAACAGCGCTGGCGTCCACGGGTTGATCTCAAACCACGGCGCACGAAAACCCACGGGCTTTGCGCCGGTGAGCCGGGTGAGAATCTCGATGCTGCGAACGAGAATTTCCTCCTCCTTTGCTTCGTCCAGACCCGCCAGTTTCTCGTGCAGATAACCATGCAACCCGACTTCGTGCCCTTTGGTTAGGATCGCCTCGACCATCCGTGGGTGATTTTCCGCGATGTAGCCCGGAATAAAAAACGTGGCCGGCACAGCCAGATGTTCCAGCAGGCCCAGCAAACGCGGCACGCCGATCTTCGGACCGTACTCGCATTGCGACATCAGCGTGCGGCGTTGCGCCAGCGCCGGATCCTCGCTCAGAACGGTCGTCTCGCCATCCACGTCGAAGCAGAGCATGGCTGCGCAGCGGGCGCCGTCGGGCCAGACAAAACGCGGCTCGGGCAGATAGCGATTTTCATTCAACTTCATCGTCTGCATGGGTCATTCGAATCATCGGCAGCTTGTCTTCCTCGAAGTTAGTAATAGGATGAATTAGTTCCTCCAGGCGTGCCTTGATCGCTAGGAATTCAGCGGAGATGAAGGCTACCGGAGTGCGCGGACGCGGCACCGGATTTTCTATGAACTCGAGCACGCCGCCGGGTGTGCCGCCGAGGACTAAGATGCGATCGGATAAATAAATCGCCTCCTCCAGATCGTGTGTGATGAAGAGAATGGTGACGTCCACCTTCTTCCAAATCTGGAGAAGATACGCCTGCATCTGGCAGCGCGTCTGGGCGTCGAGCGCTCCGAATGGCTCGTCCATGATGAGGATGCGCGGGTTGCCGGCGAGGGCGCGGGCGATGGCGACGCGTTGCTTCATGCCGCCGGAAAGCTCGTGCGGATAGGCATTTTCAAACTTGGAGAGACCGACCATGTCGAGCCATTGACGGGCGTCACGATCGGCCTCGTCATGCGACTTGCCCTGCATTTCGAGGCCAAACATGACGTTGCGTCGGACGGTGAGCCACGGAAAAAGGGTGTAGCCCTGGAAGACCATGCCGCGATCCGGGCCGGGGCCGCCAATGGGTTTGCCGTCGAGCAGCATTTTGCCGCCGCTGGCTTCGTCGAGGCCGGCCACGATACGAATGAAAGTCGATTTGCCGCAGCCGGAAGGTCCGATAACGGTGACGAATTCGCGGCGATGCACGTCGAGCGAGACGTTGTCAAAAACCACGTGCTCCGACCCAGTCGGCCCGTAGGATTTTTTCAGCGAATCGACTGTTAGTATCACCGGACGCTGACGGATGCGCTCGAAGCGCGCGGCGACTTCCGGCGCGAGCTGCCTGTAGTCGGGGAGTTCCAGCTTAGTGGGCAACATGGTTCTCCAATTTTGCGGGTGCGCCGCTGGCGGCTTCCATGGCTTTCGGCCAGAGCGTGGCGGGTTTGTTAGTACGCGTCTTCCGTTTCCAGGGGAAAAGCACGGTGCCGAGCTTCGCTAGAAACAAGTCGGTGCCGAATCCGATGATGCCGATCATGGCGATGGCGGCATAGACATTGTCGAAGTTGCGGTAGCGCGCCTGTTGGTTGATGAAGAACGTGATACCCGACATGGTGCCGACGACTTCGGCGACGATCAGATAGGTCCACGCCCAGCCGAGCAGGATGCGCATGTCGGTGTAAATTTCCGTGATGGACGCGGGGATGATGACGCGAAAGACGAGTTTCATTCGATTGGCACCAAGCGTTTGCGCGGCCTCGATCAGAGCGGGATCGACTTTGCGGACGGTGTTAGCAATCACTAGTACTTGCTGGAAAAAGGTGCCGACGAAAATGATGGCGATCTTCGGTCCATCGTCGATTCCTAATATCGCCACGCACAATGCGCCAAAAGCGGGCGCGGGCAGGTAGCGAAAAAATTCAATGAATGGCTCCTGCAATTTCGCAATGAACCTATAGGTGCCGCAGAGGATTCCGAGTGGAACGCCGAGCATTGAAGACAGAAAAAAGCCCCAGCAAATCGTGCGAATGCTATGGCCGAGCGACTCGTGGAGCCAGGGTTCGTTCGGGAGTCGCGGTGGTGTCTTGAATGCCGTGTAAAAAGCGCGTCCGACCGCGCCGGGCGAGGGGAGATAGACCGGATTGACGCGATGACCTTCTGCAGGCGCGCCGTGATTGAGGAGCATTTTTGCGTTCTCATCGGAGAAGACCTCCCGCTGCACGTCCATGTCCTCGATGAAGTAGTCGACGTCTCCCGGCGATGTGATGCGTACTAACGGATGCCACATACATGGCATATAGGAAACGAGAGCCCAGAGGGCCAGAGGCAGAACAAAAGACAAGATGGTTAGGACCATGCGCCGTTGTGGCGGCAGTTCCTTTTTCAATCCCAGCCAGTCGCCTCCAGCCGCTCCGGGTGCCCGGTAGTTCATTGTTCTATTTCAAACCTTCGACGATGGAAGGGGCGAGATAGCTCGCTGGCTTCTGCGAATCCTTGTAAACCTTGTTGTCCAGATTGAACTGGTTGCCGATGGCCATCGATCCATAGATGGAGTCAAGTCCATCGCCTTTTTTGAAGGCGGTCTTGGCCTCGGCGACTGTTAGGAAGTGCGTGCCGGGAATGTTCTTGGCATAGTCGGCTGCATCAGCCCCGACTTTAGCGGCCATGATTTTAACAGCATCGTCCATCGTCTTGGGATCTTTCAAATAGTCCACGCATTTGTAGTAGATAGCGGTGACTTTCGCCCAGTCCTCCTTGTGCTTGGCGTAGCTGGTCGGGTTGACGGCCAGAACGTCGTAGATCAGGCCCTTGGCGTCGGCGCTGGTGAAGAGTGGCTTGGAACCGGCGACCTGCTTGAGCGCCTGACCGGAGCTGGGATACCATGCGCCGATGGCCGACACTTTTCCGGAAGCTAGTACCTGCGGAGTGTCGTTGGTGGGAGTCGTGACCAGCTCAACGTCGGACTGAGTCATGCCGTTGCGCTTGAGGGCTTCTAACAGCAGCAAGTGCTCGACGAGCGTCACTTCGATGCCGATTTTTTTGCCTTTCAGATCCTTGATGGAGTCAATGCCGGGAGCGCCGACGATCATGTCGCTGCCCTCGCTGTAATCCAGCAGGGTGATGATCTTGCTTTTGGCTCCCGTGGCCCCAGTGACCAAGGCGTCAGTTGCGACGACGCAAACTGCATCCACCTTGTTGGCGGAATATGCGTCGAGCGATGGCAGATAGTCGAACCAGGCAAGTTCGACATCGAGGCCAGCCTCCTTGAACCAGCCTTTTTGTTTGGCGACTTCGAGCACGGTGTAACCCGGCCAGTCGGAGTAGGCGATTTTTAGTGGCTCGGCTTGCAGCGCCGTGCCGAGCAAGGCCGCAGTCGCGGTTATGAGCAGTGTTTTTAGTTTCATTGTATTGGTTGGTTGCGGTTGTTTGTTTTGGTTAGAAAAGACGGGCGTATTTGTCCGTTTCCCATTGACTGATGGATTGATGATAGTCCTCCCACTCGGCGCGTTTGTAGGTGATGAATTCCTTCTTCAGCGCCTCTCCCAGCACTTCGCCGGTGAATGGATCATCCTCGAATGCCTGGACGGCTTCGCCCAATGTTTTCGGAAGCGGTTGCACACCACGCACGGCCAGCTCGGCGTCGGTGAACTCATAGAGATTTTCCGTCTGTGGAAAACCCGGATCGAGGTTTTCGCGAATGCCCTGCAACCCGGCGGCGAGAACGAGCGCGCCAGCCAGATAGGGATTGCAACTGGAGTCTGCGTTGCGCGATTCGCAGCGGCCACCGCCCATCGGGACGCGAACGGAATTGGTGCGATTGTTAGTGCCAAAGGAATTGAACACCGGAGCCCAGGAGTAGTAACCCATCGCGCCTTTGCGAATGAGGCGTTTATAGCTGTTCACCGTCGGGGCGAACGCGGCGCACAAGGCCCGGCCATGACGCAGGATGCCAGCGATAAAGTAGTAACCCAGAGGAGAAAGCCCGAGGCCGTATTGGTCCGGGCCATCACCGGATTTGAAGAGATTGGCACCCGTTTTCAAGTCAGCAAGAGACATATTGAAGTGCGCTCCGTTGCCTGTTTTATCCGCAAATGCTTCGGCATGAAGGTCGCCAGAAGTCCCTCATCAGCTGCATATTTCTTGGCCAGCAACCGGAAGAAAATAAAGCGGTCGGCCATGGTGAGTCCGTCAGCGAATTTGAAGTCGAATTCAAATTGCGAGTTGCCGTCCTCGTGATCAAAGGAATACAAGTCCCAGCCCAGGTCGTTGATCGTGGTCGCCACACGATCCACCAGTCCGAACACATCGAGGAAGCGTTTCAGGTCGTAGCAGCTCTTCATTAAATCGTCGTCCTTGTTAGGAACGACCAGCTTCCCGACTTCATCCAATTTCAGAAAATAAACCTCACACTCGATGCCGAGGTTAAAGGAAAACCCCATCGCCTCCGCCTCGGCCAGAACCTTCTTAAAAGCCACCCGCGTACTAACAGGATAAGGCTCGCCATGGAAGGTGTTGTCCGCGGGATACCACATCACCTCGCGCTGCCAGGGGAGTTGTACTCCGCGCTCCAGATCGGGAACACTGGCGATCTCATCGTCATTCGGAGACTGCCCCAAACCATCCAGGGCATAGCCGGTGTAAAGCTCGGAGCCTTTCGCAAAATCCACGAAGTGAGAAACCGGCACGACCTTGCCTTTGGGAACGCCATGCAGATCGACGTAGGCGCCGATGCAGTATTTCACACCCTTCGATGTTAGATCGGTCTGAATCGTCTGGAGTTCGCTATCGGTCTTCATGTTAGACAGGAGCAAAATAGCTGTGCGCGAGAGGAGGTTGCTCTTTCAAAGCCGCGCGAAGCTGACTGCTCAAGGCGCTCACCATTTCCGCAAATAGTTCGCGTCCCTCACGCTCGCTCGCCTGGGAGGGAAGGCCGGTGACGCCGTTCAAGCTCGTGTGATTAACTGGATGAACAAAAAATAATCCGCCGGTGCGATCCGGATCATCGGCAATGGCTAGTTTCTCCAATCGAACGTGACCCGGCTCCAACTCTAGCATCAGTGAAGTCTCCGCGCGATTGGCATGCCAGTCCGCCGCATCCGAGGAAAAGATGCTAGCTATGTTAATCGTCACATCGCCCACGTTGCGAATGGCCAGCATCAAGTCATCGAAGCGGCTGCGCAAAATCTCCACGGCACAACGGAGCGGAGCATGGTTAGTTACATGGCCATTAATAATGATGAGCCGACGCACCGCAGACGCGTAGGCCCATTCGCCAATCTGGACAATCACCTCAATCAACGTCTGCGGATGGAGTGAAATTGTTCCTGGCCAGCGCTGCGAATGACCGAGTGAACATCCGTAATGCAAGGTCGGCAAAACCGGAATGCCCGTCTCCGCCGAGACCGCGTGGGCCAGACGCTCGGCCGTAATGGAATCCACTGAGGTCGTCAGATGCGGTCCGTGCTGCTCGGTCGCGCCCACGGGCAATAACGCGGCGTCCATTCCCGAGGCCGTCAGTGCGCCGACCTCCCCCCAAGTCATGGATTGCCAAAGGACAGGAGCGCTCATGGCTGGCGGGACTGCTGAAATGTGAGTCGGACTTTCAATTCGCCCGGTCCGATTGCAATCCCTGTGCCAACCTTGTGTCTCCGCTGATAAAACCTGCGGATGCCTGTGATGTTTCTGATTTGAACTAGCGCGAGCCTCATACAAACTGCTCACAAATTCATACACTGCGCAAAAACAGCCATGAGCTTGCGCAAAAACGACCGGGTTCCATTCCATTCACAGTATGAAGTACCAGATGGAAAGTAATACTTGACGAAAGTCTCCTCCGCTTGCACAAGAAGTGCTTTCCGCCAGATCTGTATGCCTGCCCCAACCTCAAAAAAAGAAGCGAACTCCACCCGGTTTACAATTTCGCTTCCCGCCGGTCTCTTCGGCGAATTGGACGAAATGGTCGAGGAACGGGGGTTCGCCAGCCGCTCGGAAGCCATCTCCAAAATGATCAGCGAGCAGCTCGTGCAGCATAAACAAGCTCTCGGCAAAAAAATCATGGCCGGCACCATTACACTCATTTACGACCACGCCAAAGCCGGGCTCGCCACCAAGCTCCTCAGCATCCAGCACAAGTGGCTCAAGGAAGTCATTTCCTCGCAGCGCGTGCATCTGGAAAATCACCACAGTCTCGAGGTGCTGCTCGTGCAGGGGCCCGGCTATCGGTTGAAACAAATCGCCGCCGAACTCATCTCCTGCAAGGGCGTCCAGCACGGTTATCTAACAGTCACCTCCACCATTATTCCACCGATTTACTAATGATAGATCTGACTTTGATTCGATTCGAGGAAATCGTTCCCGCCGGTGCGAATTGGTCGCACGTCCTTAAGCGCGGAACTACCCTGCGCATCACTAACATCGAGAGCGGAGCCAATGTGTCCGCGCTTTTCTACAACTTCGAATTGCCCAGCGAACGCCTGAATCTTCCCGACACGCTCAAGTGCCAGCACACCGCCAAGCTAACCACCGGCCATTGCCTCTACTCCGACATGGGCCGTATTCTCGTCTCGATTACCGCCGACACCTGCGGCTGGCACGATCCGCTCGCGGGAGTTTCCAATGTTAGTATCGTACGCGACAAGTATGGCGAGGCGAACTATCAAACCGCCAGAAACGGCTGGTATCGCAACGGCCGCGACAACTTTCTAACCGAGCTGGGAAAATACGACATGGGCGAGCGCGATCTGACGATGAATGTTAACTTTTTTCAGAAAGTCAGCGTCGATGAACTGGGGAAAATGGTTTATCACGCCGGACATTCTGGAGCCGGGGAATACGTCGATCTCCGCTCCGAAATGAACACGCTGGTCGTGCTGAACACGGCCATTCATCCACTCGATTCCACGTCTATTTATTCTCCGAAGCCGGTGCATCTAACCATCTTCAGTTCTCCGCCGCCTGCCGCGGATGATTTCTGCCGGACACTCTGCCCGGAAAATGAGCGCGGTTTCATTCTCACCGAACGCTATTTTCTATGAGCGTACTCACCGAAAGCACCCTGAATCCAGCGGACGCCATTTACGATTTCACGTTGCTGGCCGGCGATCCGTGGCTCTTTGAAATCAAACGCGGGCAAACACTGCGCATCTTCGATTTGGAGGGAAATCAAGCCGCCGACACGCTCTTCTACAATGCCCGGGACCAGGCCGACCGCTACAGCGCGCAGGACACGATTCGCGAGCAAGGCGCGCTCTATCTAACCACGGGAACGCAACTCATTTCCACTCGCGGAAACGTCCTTCTAACCATCACCGCCGATACCTGCGGACGCCACGACACCCTCGGTGGCGCGTGCGCCTGCGAGAGCAATATGGTGCGCTACGCCATCGAGAAACGCTCCATGCACGCCTGTCGCGACGTGTTCCTGCGAGGTCTGCGCCAATGGCGACCGCAATGGAGCAAACGCGACATCACGCATAACATCAATTTTTTCATGAACGTCCCGGTGACTCCCGATGGCGGACTCACCTTCGAGGATGGCGTCTCCGGCCCCGGTCGCTATGTGGAAATGCGCGCCGAGATGGACGTCGTCTGCCTCATCTCAAATTGTCCGCAACTCAACAACCCTTGCAACGCCTACAACCCGACTCCGATTCGATTGTTAGTCTGGGACTGATCATGTTTACGAAACTCCTGATCGCCAACCGCGGTGCCATCTCACGCCGCATCTCGCGCACTCTGAAAAATATGAACATCGGCAGTGTCGCCGTGTTCTCGGAGGCAGACGCGGACTCGATCCATGTGCGCGAGGCGGACGAATCCATTTTGTTAGGACCAGCGGCTGTTTCGGAAAGCTATCTTCGCGTCGATAAAATCCTGGAGGCTGCTTTGAAAACCGGCGCTGGAGCGATCCATCCGGGTTACGGTTTTCTCAGCGAAAACGCAGACTTTGCGGAAGCTTGTGAGAACGCCGGAATCGCCTTTGCAGGGCCGACTCCGAGTCAGATGCGAGTCTTCGGCCTTAAGCACACCGCGCGCGAAATCGCCGGCAAATGCGGAGTTCCCTTACTCCCCGGAACCGGGCTTCTGGAAAATGCTAACATAGCTGCCGATGCGGCGGAAAAGATCGGCTTTCCAGTCATGCTCAAGAGCACCGCAGGCGGCGGCGGCATTGGAATGAAAGTCTGCTGGAGCCGCGAGGAATTGCTGGAAGCATTCGCCACGGTCGAACGAATGAGCCAGAATAACTTCAAGGAATCCGGCATTTTTCTGGAGAAATTTGTCGCTCATGCCCGACACATCGAGGTGCAAATCTTCGGCGATGGCAAAGGCCGCGTCGTGGCTTTGGGCGAGCGTGATTGCTCTGCGCAACGCCGCAACCAGAAAGTGATCGAAGAGACGCCAGCTCCTAACATCAACGATGAGCAGCGCGCTCAGCTTTTCGCGGCGGCGGTTCAGTTGGGGGAGGCGGTGAATTATCGTTCGGCGGGCACAGTCGAGTTTGTCTTCGATGCAGACAGCGGCGAGTTCTATTTTCTTGAGGTAAACACACGGCTGCAAGTAGAGCACGGCGTGACCGAGGAAGTCTGTGGAATCGATCTGGTCGAGTGGATGGTTCGTCTCGCGCAGGGCGATGTTAGTTTCCTGGACGAGTATGTTAGCAGGTCTGCGGGACATTCCATTCAAGTTCGCATCTATGCGGAAGATCCGGCGAAAAATTTCCAACCGAGTTGCGGTCTGCTCACCGAGGTTCGAGTCGATCCTGCGGCGCGTTGCGAAACGTGGGTCGAGAGTGGAACGGAAGTCACGCCCTACTACGATCCGATGCTGGCGAAGATCATCGTTCATGCAGCGGACCGTCCTACCGCCATCGCCAGAATGCAGGCGGTTCTGGCCAGCTCCAGTTTTGCTGGCATTGAGACGAACCTCGACTACCTGCGCATGGTCGTCGCGACGCCGGAATTTTCCGAAGGCCGCATCATCACCCGCTCGCTGGCTGATCTGACTTACACGCCGCTCACGATTGACGTTCTGGAGGCGGGCGCGATGACCACGGTGCAGGATTATCCAGGCCGCGTCGGCTACTGGAATGTCGGCGTGCCTCCGTCCGGCCCGATGGACCCGCTGGCGCATCGGCTGGCAAATCGTTTGTTAGGAAACGCGCCAACTGCCGCGACTTTGGAAGTGGTCATGACGGGGCCGACGCTTCGTTTCAACCATGCGACTAGCATTGCGATCTGCGGCGCGGATTTTCAAGTGGAGTTAGATGGGAATCCACTGCCTCTCTGGCAATCGGTCGCGGTCGCGGCGGGCAGCAAGCTGCGCATGCGCAACATCACCGGCCCCGGTGCTCGTGGTTATATTGCCGTCGCTGGTGGATTCGATGTTCCGCTCTATCTTGGCAGTCGCTCGACTTTTACTTTGGGGAAATTTGGCGGCCATGGTGGACGCGCCTTGCGTCCGGGCGACGTGCTTCATTTCTTTGGCGGCACATCCGAATCTAACTCCGCACAGCCTCTGGTGTATGCTAACCATTGGCAAATCGGCGTGCTTTACGGTCCTCACGGTGCGCCGGACTTTTTCACGGACGACGACATTGAGATATTCTTCAGCACCGACTGGAAAGTTCACTACAACTCGAATCCAACTGGTGTCCGCCTGATTGGACCCAAACCCAAGTTTGCGCGCACGGACGGTGGTGAGGCTGGGTTGCATCCTTCTAACATTCACGACAACGCCTACGCCGTCGGAACAGTCGATTTTACCGGGGACATGCCGATCATTCTCGGACCCGATGGACCGAGTCTGGGCGGCTTTGTTTGTCCGGCGACGATTGTGCAGGCGGAACTCTGGAAAATGGGACAGCTCAAGGCGGGCGACACGGTGCGTTTCATTCCTCTGACTCACCAGAAAGCGGTGGAACTCGAGTCTGCGCAGGATGCGTCGATCTTGAATCTAACATCGCTCGAAGGTGATGGTTTTCCTGAACTAACATCGCTGCCGTCGCCGGTATTATTTCACCGGCCAGCGGGGGAGAATCGAATCGAAGTCCGCCACCGCGTCTCGGGCGACAAATATCTTCTGGTGGAATATGGACCGCTAGTACTAGACATTGCCCTGCGCTTCCGGGTTCACGCGTTGATGCAGTGGCTGGAGCACAGCCAGATATTAGGAATTATCGACCTCACGCCAGGCATTCGCTCGCTCCAGATTCACTACGATTCCCGCGCGCTGCCGTTGCATGAGCTGACATCGCTGCTTCGGGCGGCGGAAATGGAACTCCCGCCGACGGATCAGATCGAAGTGCCGTCGCGCATCGTGCATTTGCCATTGTCCTGGGATGACCCGGCGACGCGACTAGCCATTGAGAAATACATCCAGTCGGTGCGCGCCGACGCGCCGTGGTGCCCGAGCAACATCGAATTTATCCGGCGCATCAATGGGCTTTCTAACATCGACGAAGTGCGAGACATCGTCTTTAACGCCAGCTATCTGGTGCTCGGTTTAGGTGACGTTTATCTTGGAGCGCCTGTCGCCACGCCGCTCGATCCGCGACATCGACTCGTGACCACCAAATACAATCCGGCCCGCACCTGGACGCCGGAAAACGCGGTCGGCATCGGCGGCGCCTACATGTGCGTCTATGGAATGGAAGGGCCGGGCGGCTATCAATTCGTTGGGCGCACCGTGCAGATGTGGAACGCTTGGCGTGCGACTTCTAACTTCACTGGCGGCAAACCGTGGCTGCTGCGTTTCTTCGATCAAGTGCGCTTCTATCCGGTGACGGCGGGCGAGCTTTTGCAGCATCGGGCTGATTTTTTGAATGGCCGGTTTGTGGTTAGAACCGAGGAGGAAACTTTCCGGCTCGCCGATTACACGGCATTTTTAGAACGCGAGTCGGATTCGATTGCGGAGTTTCGTTTGAAGCAGCGCAGTGCCTTTGCCGAGGAGCGCGACCGCTGGGTGGCTGCCGGTCAAAATATCGCGGCCAGTGAGCCAGAACCCGAGATCATTTCCGAGGAACTCGTCCTGCCGCCGGGTGGACGCGCGGTGGCAGCGCATTTGCCGGGCAGCATCTGGCAGGTGCTGGTGAATGAGGGCGAGACTGTGGCCGAGGGCGACAAATTGCTCATTATCGAATCCATGAAGATGGAAACGGCCATTACGGCTCCTTGCGCGGGACTGGTTAGTCAGTTGTTAGTCGCCAAGGGTCGCACCGTCGATCCGGGGCAGAACTTGCTTGTACTGATAGAAACCTAACCCGCCGCACCTTTCGACTTATAGGCGCGCCAGCCGCCAAATTCCGTGATCTCCCGCTGGCCTTCGCACAGAATCGGCTCTGCTAGTACTCCCAGGACTTCCACTCCGCTTTGCAGCAAGACTTTTCCGATGCTAAGGCCGGGCGGTTCCTTCAACAAAATATCCGCAAGCCCGGCGGGCGGCACGGCCCAGACTTCCAAAGCCACGGAGACACCGCCGGTCGCGACTCGCACCATTCCGGGGTGACGATCCCCGATGGAGTAGAGTCGATAGGCGGGCACGGTGGCGTCTTCGCGAACGAAAACCGCTCCTGCGGCCAGCATGTTGGGGTTGAGTTCCAGGCCGCGCATGAGCGTGCCGTTGACAGCGAGGTGGACGAGTTTTTCGGACATTTCGCAGAGTGCATTCCGTGGCTTTTCTACGTCAAGCGGGGAATGGAAAATGGCACGCTTGCACTGTGTAATTTCGGAGTAAGCTAATGTTATGCGTATCGACCGGTTTACCACAAAAATGCAGGAGGCGCTGCAAGCGGCTCAGGATCTCGCCTCGAAATCCGACCACTCCCAGATCGACAACGAGCATTTTCTCCTCGCGCTGCTCGGGCAAAGCGACGGCGTGGCGCGTCCGCTGCTCGAAAAGCTGGGCGTCTCCGTTTCCAGCCTCGAACAGCGGCTCGAAGATGCGCTGGCGAAGCGGGCGAAAGTCTCCGGCGGCGCACAGGCCGGGCTGACTTCCGAGCTGACGCAGGTGCTGAATGCCGCTGAGGGCGAGATGACGAAACTCAAGGACGAATACACCAGCGCGGAGCATTATTTGCTGGCTCTGGCGGACTCGAAAAACTCGGTGGCGAGATTGCTGTCCGACTCCGGTGTAAAGCGCGACGGGCTGATGAAAGCGCTGGTGGAATTGCGCGGCTCGCAGCGAGTGACGGATCAAAATCCCGAGGGGAAATATCAGACGCTGGAGAAATATGGGCGCGACCTGACCGCCGCCGCGCGCCGTGGGAAGATCGACCCGGTGATCGGGCGCGATAACGAGATTCGCCGCGTGATGCAGGTGCTCTCGCGCCGCACAAAAAACAACCCGGTGCTGATCGGAGAACCGGGCGTGGGCAAGACCGCGATCGCGGAAGGATTGGCGAGAAGAATCGTCAGCGGCGACGTGCCAGAATCGCTCAAGAACAAGCGCATTATTAGCATGGACATCGGGTCGATGATCGCGGGTGCGAAATACCGCGGAGAATTCGAGGATCGGCTGAAGGCGTTTCTCAAGGAAGTGACCGATTCGCAGGGAGAGATCATTCTTTTCATCGACGAGTTGCATACGATTGTAGGCGCGGGAGCGAGCGAGGGGGCGGTGGATGCGTCGAATATGTTGAAGCCACAACTGGCGCGCGGCGAGTTGCGGACGATTGGCGCGACGACGCTCAATGAATACAAGAAATACATCGAGAAGGACGCTGCGCTGGAACGCCGTTTTCAGCCGGTGCTGGTCGGCGAGCCAAGCGTGGAGGACACGGTGGCGATCTTGCGCGGATTGAAAGAACGCTACGAAGTACATCACGGCGTGCGCATTCAAGATTCCGCGTTGGTGGCGGCGGCGGTGCTCTCGAATCGCTACATCTCGGATCGTTTTCTGCCCGACAAAGCCGTCGATCTGGTCGATGAGGCGGCGTCGCGGTTAAAGATCGAAATCGAATCGATGCCGACTGAACTCGACGTGATCGAGCGCTCGATCATGCAGGACGAAATGGAGCGTCAGGCGTTGCTCAAAGAGACCGATCCGGCGAGCAAGGAACGGCTGGCCAAGATCGAGCGCGAGCTGGCAGACCTGCGTGAAAAATCCAGTGCGCTCAAGGCCGAATGGCAAAAAGAAAAATCCGTTCTCGCCGATCAGCGCAAGGCCAAGGAGCAACTCGAGGCGCTGCGCACCGAGCTGGAGCAAGCCCAGCGGCGGGGCGATCTGGCAAAGGCGAGCGAGATTCAATACGGTCGCATTCCCGATCTCGAAAAACAGTTGGAAGCGGACGATGTTCATTCGAAAAATCCGGCGCGATTGTTGCGCGAGGAAGTAACCGAGGAGGACATCGCGCAAGTGGTCGCGAGCTGGACCGGCATTCCCGTTTCACGTTTGCAGGAAGGTGAGCGGCAGAAGCTTGTGCAGATGGAGGAACGCCTCGGGCAGCGCGTCATCGGGCAGCGTCAGGCGATCAAAGCGGTGGCGAATGCGGTGCGGCGTTCGCGAGCGGGTTTGCAGGACGAAAATCGCCCCATCGGCTCGTTCATTTTCCTGGGGCCGACCGGGGTGGGAAAGACGGAACTCAGCCGCGCGCTGGCCGAGTTTCTCTTCGATGACGAGAGCGCCATAATCCGCATCGACATGAGCGAGTACATGGAGAAACACACCGTCGCCCGCTTGATTGGAGCGCCTCCGGGTTACATCGGTTACGAGGAGGGCGGGCAACTCAGCGAGGCCGTTCGTCGCAAGCCGTATTCGGTGATTTTGTTCGACGAAATTGAGAAGGCGCACGCGGACGTTTTCAACGTCCTTCTGCAAGTGCTGGATGACGGGCGCATCACGGACGGGCAGGGGCGCACGGTGGATTTCAAGAACGCGGTCATCATCATGACATCGAACATCGGGTCGCAATTCATCCTCGAAGCTGGCGACAATGCCGAGCAGCGGGAGGCGCTCGTCATGGAGGCCTTGCGCCGCCATTTCCGACCGGAGTTCCTCAATCGCATCGACGAGACGATCATCTTCGACCGGCTCACGGAATCGGACCTAACTCAAATTGTCGATATCCAAGTGGCTCGCCTGACCAAACGACTCGCGAGTCAGAAGCTCACCCTGCGTCTCACCGACGCCGCGCGGCACGTTTTGGCCACCGACGGCTACGATCCCGCCTATGGCGCGCGTCCGTTGAAACGCACCATCCAGAGGGAAATCCTGGACCCTCTCAGTCTGGAAATTCTCGACGGACGGTTTCTGGAAGGTCAGACTATCGAGGCCGATGCGGTGGAAGGAAAAATTGTCTTCCGCAGCGTGTGACGGGCCACTCTGGCAGAGAATAGGCGTTGATCTTTTAGACGAGGGGTGGAATCCTCCCATCCGCCGCCGCTGTGGCGAAATGGCAGACGCACCGGACTTAAAATCCGTTGGGATTCACCTCCCGTGCCGGTTCGAGTCCGGCCAGCGGCACCCTATCTCAGAGTAATTCTTAGGCTAAATGTCCTTAAGGGGGGATGCGTTGACCCGAGCCGGTTCAATCAGCCGGCAAAGCTGTTCTCCATCAATCAGCTCCAGCGGTTTACCTTGAGCAAGTGCTCCGGCATCTGGGGGCATCTGGGGTATAAACTCCACTGGTGACGAAAATAGCGCCGTCAGCTTTCTCAGCGACCATGATTCCATACAGCTCACGCCTCCGCCATTTTCAGTGACGCCAAAGCCCTGTCTGCAGTTGCCTCACCATTCAGCAATTCGAACTGTGCCAACTCAAATCCCCATACAGTGACGGCTATAAATGGGCCGGTTTTTCCAACGATACGAGACAGGAAAAAGCGGCTAATGCCTACTGAAAAAGAGCGTGGATCTTATTGAAAATTGCGGTTTCCTTCGTCGCAAATTGCAGCAGACGATATTGCGCAGGAATTGTCTGCTAATTCGGCAGAACGAATAGTCTCCCGTCGCCCGCTCCTAACGAAAGCTGTAGTCCCTCAAGCTCCGGGCTGTCATCGATAACCGGGTTTAGCTGGCCAGTCGCTTTGTCCACTTCCATCACTTGAGTCGGGTCGGCTTCAAACTCGACCGTCGGCCATGCCGTGTAGGAGTAGTTGTGGTTGAGGATGAGCACGGCCCGTTTTCCGTCCTTACCCTTAAAGGCTCCCACGATGAATTCCCCTTCCGGGTCGCCGTGGACTTTGGTAATCGATTTGACCGGCGATCCGGCCAGCGTCTTGGCGGTCCTTTTGCCAGTATTCACCCGGTAAACTCCAGTACTCGTCAGGCTCATCAGAGTCGGCCCCAAGTGCTTCAGTTCACCGTTGATCCGCCTCGCTTCGTCCCAATGTCGGGTTTTCCGCCCCTCTGCGGTGATGAGCGCGCCCCCTTTAGGAAACTCGCCTTTTCCTGCCGCACCTTTTCCCGGAGTCCAGTAGCAAAAATACAAAACCCCTTTGGCTCCGTAGGCGACAGACGTGTAAATCTGCCAGCGGATCTGGGCCTCGGTCGGGTCGATCCTGTCGTTGAACGGCATGGAGTAGAAGAAATTCCAAAAAGGAATGCCCGCGAGCAACGAGTGCTTGCGCATGGTTTCCAGATTCTCGCAATACGACTCCCTCGTATCCTGCTCGGGCCTCATTGATGGATAGTGGTCCATCGACAAGACCTGTGGCTTTACATCGCGAACGAACTTCGCCACGTAGTCATCGTAGTTTCGGGCGCCAAGCTGCTCGGGTGTCGCGTAGTTCGGAAACAGATTGATGTAACCCAATCGTCCCGGACGAGCCTTGTAGATCGCCTGCATATTTTTGGCAAGGGCCGGGAAGACCTTCGCGTTTGGCTCATCAATCATCAAATATCCCCAGCAAGCCTCGTCCTCGGGAAATGTGTCCGGCGATCCAGTGGCATTCACGATGGCCTTCAACCCGTTTAGTTTGCACAGCTCCAGCTGCTTGGGGATGTCTGGGGTAGAAATCGCGATAACCAAGCTAAGATTCGCTTCGGCGATGTCTTTGTAATAGGTGGCCCCATCGGCATCGGAGGCGGGCGGCTCCACCCACAAGCCAATCGCAAAACGGTCTTGGACAAATCCCGGAGCTGCCGTTTGCGCCATGGTGATCGAACCGCAACCAAGACATAGCGCCATGGCACCTAGAGCCAGCAACTGACGGAAAATGCCTCGTAGAGAGGTTGGGTAGAATGGATTGACTGCGAAGTGCCGGGTTTCGTCTGTCATAAGTTTATTTCGGGTTTTAGATGAAGAGTCTCCCCGCGAGTGTGTTATGCGCCTTGCGATTAATAAAAGCGTTTTGCTCTGTAGCATTGCCTCTATGGCACTGGCGACAACTGAACAGATTGACGCGCCCGAATGAAAGAATGTCGGGATATCCTTGAACGCGTTTGAAACGACTTGGGTATCGAGGAATATCGGCATTGATTAAAGTAGCGCTACTTACCTAGGAAGACAAAGACCCCAGTTTGGCGCGGAGTCAGCATTATACGTTATTATGAACGAATAGATGCACTTGCTGCGTACAACCCTTTAATCAGACAACATCGCCTGAATCATTGAAGGCGCGTGTCCTTCCAGGCGGTTGTTCACAAAAAGAAATGACTTCCGATTCCTGCCTTGGCTCGCTCAATGAGGGTCTTGCCAGCCGCCCTCGCGTCATTGTTGACCTCTTTGATGCTGTTGTAGGGACTGAATGTTCACCGCCTGTGCATAAGAGCGGCCGGGCTTTAACAAAAAGCGCGCTACCACAAAGTCTGTCGTCTGGCTGCCGTCCATTGCCAGTTGTTCGGAAAGCGGTGGCATTCGACTCCATAAGTTGAAAACATGCGCCGCTTGATGCGAGCGCATGCGGGCAAAGTGTTCCGGGCGTGCAGGAGTGATTTGTTGCGAATCTCCACCCCATACTGCCAGGCTGCCGGCAAACTCCCAAGAAACCGGTCCATGGCCTCTACTAAGTCCCGATCGTGCTCAAAATCGCTCGGATGAAACTGGCTAAACTCAAAAATCAGAACACCCATGAATGAAACATACCGGGACAGGGTGTCAGGAATAGTTCCTCAAACTTTTCCGCATTGAGAAAATTGGGATTGATCTTCCCTGCCTTGGAGTATAGCGTCTTTTTTATGGTCTGTTAAAATATAGGGCCGGGGGAAAATAAGGGTTCTCGTCTTGGGAAGAAGATGAAGAAAGGGGGGGAGGGCGATGATTTTTACCAGAAGAGTAGGGTAGATAAACGGCAACGGAAACATACTTCCCTCGTAGCGATACGGACTTAATATCCGCTGGGATTCACCTCCCGTGCCGATTCGTCCGGCCAGCGGCACTTTTTACAAAGCTGATAGAGAAGGGAGAGCGAAAGAGGTCATTCAGGTGCCTTGTTAGCTCCTTACAATAATTTTCTCTGTCCGGGGGGGCGAGCCAAACCGACCAAATCGTATCGTTGGCAACTGCGACGCCTTTCCCCTTGGAGGCCACCGGACCGGGACGCATCTTAAACACCGGTAGTTTAGGGCCTCCGCCCGGCAGCACATCATATTTCTCCTGATCTTTTTCCAGCAGTAGATAAGCGGAAAATTCGCCGCCGGGACGCTCCCCGATCATGATCTCCATATTATAACTTATCCCGGCACGAACTTCGATCAATTCACTCGCCACTGCCTTCATCCCACCATAGTGGTAGCTCTTCTTGTCTGCTCCCGGCGTGAGCGCTTGCAGGCTGCCGTCCAGCACCAGGCGATTCTCGAAGCGTACCAGCAATATATCATCTGCAGCTCCTACAAAACGATATCTCCCGCTGACCGATGGCGACACTTTACCTCGGTAAAGGACTACCCACCGCTTCGGCTGCACTTTGTCACCCAGTCCAAAGGCCTTGGTGGCCTTGATCTCCGGGATAAAAATGTGCGAGGCGTAGAGAGGCGATGGCCCGTGGAAATAGGATCGCAGCATCGTATCATTCATGCCGGAATTGATTACACTCCGCAGAACTTCGTCATAATTTTTGTTCGTGGGCTCATTAATGCCTGGGTAGCCATCTTTTTCACCGGGGGCAGGGAACATTTTCGTCGGTTTGCCCCGGTTGTCTTGCTTCAGATCATAAAATACTCCCTCCAGGCCCCCGTCCTCATTTGCCTTGGCATTACCAAAGACGGAACCCTCACCCCCTGAGCCGCCGGAGGTGGTATGAAGGGTGGATTGGAGAGAGGTCGTGGAACTCAGTGTCCGCGATATATTCGGCAGTGATCCAAGTTGCGAGGGCAGGGTTATACTGGCTTGCGACATGGAATTCATTGAGGTAATGACCGACATTGAGGAAGCACTCTGAGTGGGTAGTGGAGGCGTGATCGCGCTGGACAGCGCCATGTTTTGCGAGGGAGGCGTGGAGATCTCGACCTCACTATTAACGAAGGAGCCCCCGCCTTGGGCAACAAAGTCATCGTCCTTGTGCTTATCGAACAACACGACGACGCCGACTAACATGATCAAAATCAAATGCAATAAAAGGGCACACCAGAAAAGCGGGAATTACCAGTTTGCCATAAAAAACGTGTTGAAAGTTATTATAGGCGATATTCATGAAAAGTTAAGGAGTGACTGTGCTCATTTCGAGGCCATGGTTCCATTTGAGAAACTGGCATGTCATTTCCGGGCCTTTGGCAGACATTTGCCGTCCACCCACCGGCCTTTGATCAGAATCTGACGCGAAATCAAAGCCTCCCCATGGGCGTTATCGTGAATCAACGACAATGCCACCAATACCGCCACCCGGCCGATTTCTCGCGCATTTTGATCTATCCCCGCATCGATCGGGCAATCGTGTACCGTCACCGTGGCCAGGCCGATATCCTCCGGCACGCGATACCCTGCCTTTTTCAACATGGCTGGAATGGCTGCCAATTCCGTGATGATGGCATCGGGTTTTTCTTTTTCCAGCCAAGCAGTGAAGGCCGTTTGATATTTGGAAATCTCGCGAGCATGAAGCATGAATGGCGGAATCCGTGTCTCGGCTGGACAATCCATCAGCTGCGCCCATAAGAACCCGGCACCGTAGGACCACTCACGGTAAACCTCGCCGACAAATGCAATCCGCCGATACCCTTTTTCCATGACTTTTTCAAAGGCCAGCATCGTATTCCGAGCCTGATCGGCTCCCACCGAATATACCAATGGCACATCACGAGGCACACCCAGCCGCACCACAGAAAAACGTTCCAGATTAAACTCGCTCCAGTTGATCGGGGTCGAGCCGGAGGGAGGCAGGAGAATCCCGGTAATGCCGCGGGTGAGTAAAATTTGCTCCAGCCTTCGCAAAGACATTTCGGTGTTCACCACAAACTCTTCCAGCTTATAGCCAAATTTCGCTGCTGACGCCGAGGCTCCTTCCCAATAAAGATCGAACTCCCGATAACTGCGCAACTTCTCCGGCTCAGGCCAGAAATTGAGCCACGCCAGAGAATTAACCATGGGCTGCACCTTGGAATCCTTTTTGTGGTAAGCCAGAGCGGTGGCAGAGGCATTGGGGCGGTAGCCCATCTTTTGCGACATCTCCTGCACGCGTCGGCAAGTCGCCTTGGACACCTCGGGGCTGTTTCGCAAAGCCAGCGAAACTGCGGCATGCGAAAGCCCCACCGCTTTCGCGATATCCTTCAAAGTCACACGTGGAAAAGCGGGGGGGACATCCATGGATTAAATAACCTCCCTTGGCAAAAAGGGGGATGGCACCAAGTGACGCCCCGTCAGATTTAAGTGTCAAGCTGGTTTGCCTCGCACGGTCTGTTCGCAGCGGCTTTGCACGGGGCTTTTTCTTTGTCTGCCCCGGTGAAAGGAACGACTTAATCGTGTCAGCCATAAACGGGTCGTCTGCGAATTGGGAAGTGTTAATTCTTTAAAAATACAGGGCAACTACCGTGGAATTCCTCCTCAAGTCCTTGGATTCCTTTGCGTAACCCCCCATGACGGAAGTGCGACCGATCCCGATGCCGGCACAATCACTTAGTAAAATCACTGGACCGCCTTTTCGTCAGATGCGCCTTGCCTGATCCCTACTATTGCCCCCTTTATGAACTTTTTTTTCCGGTCTCTTTTAACGGTTTCGCTATTTGCGGTGTTATTAACAGTCACTCTCGAAGCCGCGCCATCGCCGATTGGCACCGGGTTGCTCAGCAACATCACGTTGGGTGCGCTTCAGAATTCGGCGGTGGTCAACCGCCAGTGGCCCAATTGGGTCGACTACGACGTGGATCTGGCCACCTGGACTTACGACGTCTATGTCCCGCCTGGCTACGACGGCACGAAGCCCTATGGCGTGGTAGTTTACATCACCTCGGACCCCACCCCCGGCGTGGTGCTGCAGACCGCGTCCAACGACAAGAACCTCATCTGGATCGCACCTCGGAACGTCGGCAATAATCAGGGAGACTACACGCTCCGCTTCGGCGCGTCGCTGCTGGCGATCTATCGTGCCAAGGAGCTGTTCAACATCGACCCGCGGCGGGTTTACACGTCCGGCAAGTCTGGCGGTGCCCGCGTTGCCAGCGCCCTCGCATTTTATCACTGCGAACTCATCAAAGGCACGGCCCCCTCCTCGGGATTTGGTCTGCCTCGACTCAACGAGGTGACGCCAGACTACATCACGAAACCGACTGGCAGTAACACTCCGGACTCTTTCTACAACTATTCGAACGGCTGGTTCTTCGGGGAGGATGTGGATGCGATCAACGCGACCGCGCTTTCCCAGAAACTGCGCTCCTATATCATCACGCGCTACGACGATTACCGGGAGGAATACTTCGTGGAGTCCTTTCACTGCAGCTACGAGCCGCAGGGGCAGACTTGCTTTCTTTACGACGGCCCCGGCACGCACACGGATACCAGTGACGCCGAGATGGAGGAGGCGATCGATTACCTCGACCGCACCGACATCTTCCCGGTGAATGCCAACGTGACGGCGGGGGCGGGAGGTTTTTCCGGCCTGACGAACATCAGCCAGTCCGGCGCTTCGGCGGTCGAGGCGACCTCGGGTGGCAACACGACCTACACGCTCACTCCCACGCTCACCGCCGTGGCGGCGGCGAAGACGGGCCCGGCGTTTTACTGGGACAACGCGAATGGTTCGACCGTGCGTTGGCTGTGGGAGGTGAAGAACGCCGCGCCGACGAACCAAAAGACCTTCTTTGGTCTTTGGTTCGCCAACGAGACGTGGGGTGGGGGAGCACCGACCTCCGTGACAACGGGGAGCAATCCCGGCATCCTCATCACGATCACGCAAAACGGCTCGCTGAATCGCATGGTCGTCAGCGCGCGTTCCGACTCGGGCGGGGAAACCATTTTTTACGACGGTTACTTCAGCTTCGTGCCGGCGTATTCCACGGCGTGGACGAGCACGCACAGTGGCTACCTCACCGGCGCGGGCTCGCCGGTGGAGATCCGGATGGACCTCAACAAGAGCCGCTGGCAGCTCACGTTCAACGGCATCAAGCTCGACGGCACGACGACCTCCATTGCCAGCGGCACGCAGATTTCGCGGGACAACAGGCGTTCGATTTACGGCTACTGGGACACTGCCGTCGGAGGCGCGTCGTTCTGGAAACACCATGCGACCGCTCCTGCCTACAACACGTGGTCGCCCTTCACCAAGTCGATCTTGACGGTCGCCTCGGGCGCGCTCTCCGGCTCGGGCACCGCGCCTTCGCCGATGGAGCTGCGCTACGTGATCGCGAGCGATCCCGGCCTTCCCGACCCACTGGCAGCCGGGCCCAGCGGCCTCACGGCGGTCGCCAGCGGCGGAGCCATCAATTTGACCTGGAACGCTCTTCCCGGCGCGACGAGCTATGACGTCAAGCGCGCCTCCGTATCCGGTGGGCCTTACACGACGCTCCAGAATGTCAGCAGCACCAGTTACACGGATTCCAGCGCGGTTGCCGGCACGGCCTACTATTATACCGTCTCGGCGGTCACGGCATCCGGCTCGACCGCCAACGCGGAGTTTGAAGTCTGCGCGGGAGTGAGTCTCCCGCCGGGCACTTGGATTGGCATTGGCGCGGATGGCAACTGGCAGACGGCGGCGAATTGGACCACGCTGCCTGTGGCGGGCAACACGCTGACCTTCGCCGGCGGGCGGCTGGCGAGCGGGAATAACTTTGCGGCGAACACCTCTTTTGGCGGCCTGGCGTTCAGCAGCGGAGCCCCGGCATTTACGTTGAGCGGAAACGCGATCACCCTCGGCGGAGATATTTCCAACAACAGTCCGAACACGCAGTCCATCAACCTCCCCCTGGCGCTTTCCTCCGGCGCGCACAGCGTGACGACCAATGCGAACGGTGGCGTCTCGATCGGCGGCGTGATCAGCGGGAACGGCAGCCTGACGAAAGCCGGCGCAGGCACGCTGACTCTCCCGGCCGTCAATACCTACGGCGGCGGCACGATCGTGAACGCGGGCACGCTGGTGCTCGCAAAGGGTGGTGGCGCGGGTGCCATTCGCGGCACCGTCACCGTCAACTCCGGGGCGACCTTAAAAACGACGGTCACCGATGCCGTGGGCTATAACGCCGGGAGCCAGGTCGCCCAGTTGAATCTCACTGGCGGCACATTCGACAACAGCGGCAATGGCAACGAGGGGTTTCGCACGAACGTGGCGCTCACGGGTGGCACGATGACCTCGACGGGAGGCGGCTCCTTCCTCTTCACCGTGGGAGGTTACGGCATCGCGTCGCTCGCCAGCTCCGCGACCTCGACGATCAGCTCGGGTCTCCTTCTACAGAACAGCGTGGACCTCCCGATAGACGTGGCCGATGGCGCCGCCGCCACGGATCTCCTGATTTCGGGCGTGGTCGCCGGGACTGGCAGCGCTATCACTAAAACCGGCGCCGGAACCCTGACGCTTTCGGGGGCGAACACCCTCACGGGGAACCTCACCATCAACGGCGGCACGCTTGCCACCGGATTGGCCCTCGGCAACCCGGGAACCAATACGAGCCAGTCCAGCGGTCTTGGCGATATTGGCACTTCTGTTTCCCGCACCCTCACGGTGAACAACGGGGGAACGCTGTCACTGACCGGAGGAAACGTGTTGGGGACGGGAGGAAGCACCAACACGCTGGCCACCACGACCCTCGTCGTGAATCAAGGCGGTGTTTTTCAAAGCGGTCTGAATGGCAGCGGCACAGGCTGGTGGAACAAGCTCGGGCCGGTGATCCTCAATGGCGGCACGATCCACGTAGGCAGCGGTGCCAACACCACGAGCTTCCAAGGCTTGGCGCTGCTCGGCACCGTCACAGTCGGCGGAAGCACGGCCTCCGTCATCGACACGTTCGCCTCCTCCAATAACGCCTCCAACGGCATTCACCTCGGTCAGAACAGCACAGCGAGCCAATCCATCGTCTTCAACGTGGCGGATGTCACTGGCAATTCGGCTGCGGATCTGACGATTGCGGCGAAGTTGCTCAACACCTCGTCAAGCCAGGTCGCCAGCGGACTCACCAAAACCGGCGTCGGAACGCTGACCCTGACTGCCGCGAACGCCTACTCCGGCGCGACGACGATCAACGGCGGCATCCTCAACATCACGGGTTCGCTCAGCAGCAGTTCCGGGACCGTGACCGTCAACAATGGCGGCACGTTGGCGGGAACCGGCACCGTAGCCCGCGCAACCACCGTGACCAGCGGCGGCGCGATTTCGCCCGGCAACGGCGGCGGCACAGCCGGCACGCTGACGCTTTCCGGAGGGCTTACGCTCAATACCGGTGCGGCGCTGGCCATGGACCTCGCCGGCACGGCGACCTCCGACAAGATCGCGGTGAGCGGCGCGTTTGCCGCGAGCGGCACGACGACCATCAACCTGACTGCGCTCGGCAGCTTCGTCGGCTCCGGCACGTATCCACTCATCACGGGTGCCACCGGCATCAGCGCCGGCAACTTCGCCGTCGGCACAACACCGGGCGGCTACGTCTGCACCCTCAGCGCGAGCAGCGGCACGCTTTCGCTCACCGCGATGACCGTGGTCGAGAACTGGCGCTCGACGTATTTCGGCACCACGGCCAACAGCGGCAACGCGGCGGACAACGCCGATCCCGACGGCGACGGCATGACTAACGCGCAGGAGTTCGCCGCAGGCACCGACCCGAAGAGTAACGCCAGCGCATTAAAGGTCAGCAACGTCGCGCCATCCGGCAACGACATGGTGATCAGCTTCCCGACGGTCTCTGGGAAAGTCTATCGCGTAGAACGCTCCGACACGCTGCAAAGCGGCTCGTGGACAACCGTGCAGGACAACCTCGCCGGCACTGGTGGCGTCGTGCAGGTCACCGACGCCGGCGGGGCCATGCAGGGCAAACGCTTCTACCGGGTCCTCATCCCGTGAGGAAATCCCGTTGCTTTTCGATTCTGAAAAGTGCCCTTGCACTGATTGTCATCGGATTTGCTGGCTTCTGGTGCGCTGAGGCGAGGGCTTTCACCCATCCCGGCATTCCCCTCATCGCGGCCGACTTGGATGCGGTTGCGGCCAACCTTGCCAAAGAGCCGTGGAATTCCGGCTACGCGGCGCTGGCGGCAGACTACCGCTCCCAGCTCTCCTACACGATGCAGGGGCCATTCGCGCACGTCGGGCGCAACGAGAGCGGCACCAATCCCAACCTCACCCAGTGGCGCAACGACATGATCGCGATCTGGAACCTTTCGCTCATGTGGTATTTCACCGGCAACACTGCCTACGCGCAAAAGGCGCACGACATCCTGCTCCAATGGGCCAACACCCAGACCAGCTTCGGCGGCATCGAATCCGGCCTCGACTTGGGAGACTACGCATTTCGTTTTGGGGACGGAGCGGATATCTTGCGCGGCACCTGGCCGCTCTGGACGCAGGCGGACACCGACAAAGTGAAGGCGCTCTTCTCCACCGTCTATTGGCCAGCGACCAGTCTGCCCACCGACGAGCTCGGCCCGACTAACAAGGGCTCCTTGAGCATGGCTGCCGCCGTGGCGATCGCGGTCTTCTGCGACGATCAGGCGAACTGGACAAAGTTCCCGATGGGCACGACCGACGAATATCAGACAACATCCCCGGCACCGGCAATCCCGTGCAAATCACAGACACGAATGGCGGGTCAGCAAGCCAAACGTTTTTACCGTGTGACGGTGATCCCATAGTCTCGGTAAAGATAGTTTGCTAATCACAGTTCATTTATGAAAACCCCTGTAACGAAACAGTTCATCTCTTTGGCTATCGCGCTCATCCCGCTGGGTTTGCATGCGGCCAACCCCATCATTACTGACATCTTCACGGCTGATCCGGCTGCGTTGGTCTATAAAGACACCGTCTATCTGTATGCCGGGCAGGACGAGGCTCCGCCGAACAAAGGCTACACGATGAACAAATGGGTCTGCTATTCGTCGCAGGATATGAAGACTTGGACTTCGCATGGTTCGCCGCTGGCTTGGAAAGATTTCGCCTGGGCCAAAGGCGATGCCTGGGCCTCTCAAGTCATCGAGAATAAAGGGAAGTTCTATTGGTATGTGACCGTGCAGCACAACGATCAACACCGAGGCAAAGCGATCGGCGTTGCCGTCTCTGACAGTCCAACCGGCCCCTTCAAGGACGCTCGCGGCTCCGCTCTCGTGACCAACGACATGACGCCCAACGGCAAAATCGGCTGGGAAGACATCGATCCCACGGTTTTTACGGATGACGACGGCGCGACCTATCTCTGCTGGGGAAATACCAACTGCTACATGGCCAAACTCAAGCCGAACATGACCGAGCTGGATGGCCCGATTCAGAGCGTGGAAAATTTGCCCGAATACACCGAAGCGCCGTGGCTCCACAAACAGGGAGACATGTATTACCTCTCCTACGCGTCCGGTTTCCCGGAAAAAATATCTTACGCCACCGCCCCCAAAATCACCGGGCCGTGGACTCCTCGCGGCGTGCTCGCGGAAGTCGCTGGGAACAGCAACACCATCCATCAGGCGATCATCGAATTCAAAAACCAGTGGTATTTCGTTTACCACAACGGAGTGATCCAGCACCCGAACACAGGTGGCAGTTTTCGGCGCTCTGTCTGTGTCGATTATCTCTACTACAACCCCGACGGTACGATGAAGCGCGTCGTGCAAACGAGCGAAGGCACTGATCTTCCACCCGTGAAATGACTCCACGAGATAGTGATTCAACTGAACGCGCGATGGGAAAATTTTCCCTCATGATTCGCATCTTACTCGCCATTTTTGCCCTTTCTTTAGCGCTGCCAATCAGAGCGGCGGATCATTCTCTTTCCTGGACGAATCCCATTGTGCCGCAACGAGCCGATCCGCAGGTAATGCTGCACGATGGCTGGTATTATCTCACCGCGACAGTTCCGGAATACGATCGCATCGAGTTGCATCGTGCCCGCACCTTGGACGGGCTGTCCACTGCCGAGTCGAAAGTCATCTGGAACATGCATCCCAAAGGCCCAATGGGATCGCATATCTGGGCGCCGGAGATTCATTTCATCGGCGGCAAATGGTATGTCTATTTCACTGCTGGCGAAGCCGAGCACATCTGGAATATTCGCCTCTATGTCTTGGAAAACAGCTCGCCCAATCCGCTGGAAGGTGAATGGACCGAAAAAGGCCAGCTCAAGGTGAATTGGGAATCCTTCACACTCGATGCGACAACCTTTGAAGTTAGCGGCACTCGCTATCTCACGTGGGCGCAGTCCGAGCGTGACCCGAAGGTTAAAGGCACCAACATCTACATCGCAAAAATGGATTCGCCTTGGTCGATCACCGGTGAACAGATTGCCATCTCCAAGCCCGAATTGCCATGGGAGCGCATCGGTCATGCGGTCAATGAAGGCCCCGCTGTGATGCAGAAAAACGGACAGATTTTCCTCACTTACTCGGCCAGCGCGACCGATGCCAACTACTGTCTAGGTCTGCTCACCGCCGACGTAAACGCCAACCTGCTCGACCGGAAATCCTGGAAGAAATCGCCCGATCCCGTCTTCAAAAGCGACCCGGCCACGAGCCAATACGGTCCCGGCCACAACTGCTTCACCACCAGCCCGGACGGTAAGATCGACATCCTCATTTATCACGACCGCAACTACGAAAAAATCAAAGGCGACCCACTTAAGAATGGTGACCGTGCGACCCGTGCCCAAGTCATCCAATGGCGACCGGACGGCACGCCCGACTTCGGCACTCCGGTCGCTGATGGCCCATATCCGACTCCATAAAATTTAATGAAAACCCTCTTTCTCCATCTTCTGCTCGCGACTGCGTTCTTCCTCGGCAACGCCATTCACGCCGAAACTCCACCATCCACGACAGCGTATCTTTTCACTTCCTTTCGCGGTAATGGCGACGGGTTGCATCTCGCCTACAGCCACGACGCGCTGGATTGGACCGACCTCGATCGTGTCTTTCTCACCCCCACGGTTGGCGGTAAATTACTGCGCGATCCCCATATACTTTTCGGACCGGACCATCTTTATCACATGGTCTGGACCTCTGGCTGGAAAGACACCGGCATTGGCCACGCCACTTCGGAGGATTTGGTCCACTGGTCCGGGCAACAATACATCTCGCTGATGGAAAAAACTCCGGGTGCCCAAAACTGCTGGGCGCCGGAAACTTTCTACGACGACGCGACGAAAAATTACATCCTCGTGTGGTCCTCTAATGTCCCGTCTGTCGGTTCCACTGAGGAACACTTTCGAGCCTGGTACTCACTCACACGGGATTTCAAAACCTTCAGCGATCCCAAGGTTCTCTTCGATCCCGGCTTCAACAATATTGACACCACGATGTTGCGACGCGCCGACGGAAAATACCTCATCCTTCTCAAGGAAACCGATCAGCCCAAACTGAAAAAATGGGGAGCCATCCATGCCGCCGTGGCCGACAAGCCGCTCGGTCCCTACCAACTTCTTCCCGATCTAGCATTTGCGAATGAACGCGTGGAAGGGCCATCCCCGATCACCATCGGCGACAAAACTTTGCTCTACGCGGATTACTACGTGAATGGTCGCTACGCGGCGCGTGAAACCACCGATTGGAAAACGTGGACAGACATTGCCAAATCCACCGCCGTCGCAAATGGCCAGCGCCACGGCACCATCTTTTCTGTTCCTGTGGATTTGGCGGAAAAACTGCGTCAGGAATCTGCCGCCGTCGCGCCCAAACCGATCCTCGAAGGATTTAACGCCGACCCGGCAATTCGGGTTTTTGGCGACACATATTACATTTACCCGACCTCGGACAAACCCTACTGGAACACCACCGAGTTCCCCGTTTTTTCGTCGAAAAACCTGATCGACTGGAAAAAGGAAAGGATCGTTCTCGATGTCACCAAAGATCTGCAATGGGCCGATCTCCAAGCCTGGGCACCCGACTGTGTCGAACGCAACGGCACCTATTATTTCTACTTCTGTGCCCGTGGCAAAATTGGCGTGGCTACCGCCCCAACTCCTACCGGGCCTTTCAAGGACGCGCTGAACCATCCGCTTCTGGTCAAAGGTGGCAAGGTGAATGTGACCACGATCGACCCCTATCCCTTTATCGACAGCGATGGGCAGGGTTACCTCTATTATGGAAACGGTCGTTGTGCCCAGGTCATCAAATTAAAAGCCGACATGATCACGCTGGACGGCGATCCTGTGGACATCCCCATGAAGGACTTCCGTGAGGGAATTGTCGTTTTCAAGCGTGACGGGAAATACTACTTCATGTGGTCCATTGATGATGCCCGCAGCCCGAATTATCGCGTCGGCTGGGGCATTTCCGACACACCTTTCGGCCCAGTGAAAATACCTGAAACGGACTTCATCGTTCTACAGAAAAATGGCCCGGTGGTGGGGACCGCGCATCACAGCGTGGTCAATGTCCCCGGCACCGACCGTTGGTATGTCGCCTATCATCGCCATGCCGTTCCCGGCGGCGGCGGTTACAAACGCGAAGTCTGTCTAGTCCGCATGGAATTCAATCCTGACGGCTCGATCAAGCCGATGGACCCGATGGTGGTGCCATTCAAGCTAGGCGACCTTGGTGAGCCGATCAGCCACGGCAAGGGATTGCCCGATCCGAGGTAGTGCAAAGGGAGGGCTTAACCGTGTAAGAGCGGCAACCCTTTGCCGAGTGGGGCAGGGGCCGTATTTGTCAGGAGGAAGATTCTGTCCGGCTGCTATTTTCCACCCCCAATTCATGCAAATTCAAAATCCAGTCCTGCGAGGGTTTCATCCCGACCCTTCGTTCGTCCGCGTAGGGGGCGATTTCTACCTCGCCAGTTCCACGTTTGAGTGGCTGCCCGGAGTTCGCTTTCATCACTCCAGGGATTTGGTTCATTGGCGGCTCGCAGGTCACGCCCTCACTCGCCCCTCGCAAATCGACCTGAAAGGGGTGGAAAATTCCAACGGAGTTTGGGCGCCTTCTCTTAGCTATGCGGATGGGCAATTCTGGCTGCTTTATACTAACATACGGACAGCGGGCATGGGACGTCCCTTCAAGGATCCGCTCACTTTTTTGATCACTGCGCCGACGATTGAAGGTCCATGGAGCGAACCGATTTTCCTGAATGCGATCGGCTTCGATCCCTCCCTTTTTCACGATGATGATGGGCGGAAATGGCTGGTTAATATGCAATGGGATTTCCGCAAAGGACGGCATCGATTTGCTGGAAATGTGGCCCAGGAATACGACCCTGCGAGCCGGCGACTTGTCGGCCCGGTCCATGAATTGGTCCGCAAGGAAAACATTCTGTGCGAAGGCCCCAATCTCTACAAACACAACGGCTGGTATTACCTCATGCTTGCCGAGGGAGGCACGGGCTGGAACCACGGCATCTCGATGGCGCGTTCGCGCTCGATCACGGGACCGTATGAACTCGATCCCGAGGAAGCTGTCCTAACCACGCGTCATGCGCCGGAACATCCCTTGCAAAAAGCCGGGCACGGCGAATTGGTCGAGACGGCTTCCGGTGAATGGTGGCTGGCCCACCTTTGCAGCCGACCATTAAAGACGGGAGCCGGACTCGATCCCAAATCTCCCGATCAGACTGCGGCGGCTCGTGCGCACGCGGGCCATCGCTGCGTGCTGGGACGCGAAACAGCCCTGCAGCGAGTCGTCTGGTCGCCGGACGGCTGGCTGCGCCTGGCCCACGGCGGAGTGCTGCCCGAAGTGAGCGTGGAAGCTCCCTCCGACCTGCCATTGCATCCATGGGAACCGGTGTCGGAGCGCGATGATTTTGAGGAACCTAACCTCAGCGAACATTGGTCCACGCTCCGGGTGATGGCCGATTCGACCTGGCTATCCACGACAGAGAGACCGGGCTGGCTGCGGCTGCAGGGCCGGGAATGCCCCAGTTCGCTTCACGAGCAAAGTGTCGTCGCCCGCCGCCTCCAATCTTTTCACGCCATTGCGGAAACCCGAGTCGATTTTAACCCGACTCGTTTTTCCCAGATGGCGGGCCTGGTCGCCTGGTATGACACGAAGATGTTTTTTTACCTGCGAATCTCTCACGACGAGCAACTGGGAAAAATCCTCGGCATCGTCCAGATGGATGATGGCGTTTACGACGAACTCGATGATTCAAAGATTGTCATCAACGACTGGCTGGAAATGCATCTGCGGGCAGAAATCCATGGCGCTGGCCTGCAATTTTCCGCCTCACGCGATGCTGTCACCTGGCAATCCGTCGGTCCCGTTTTGGATGCCAGCAAACTCTCCGATGAATACGCGAGCGGTCTGCATTTCACAGGTGCCTTCGTTGGTCTGGCCGCGCACGATGTCGCAGGCCAGCGTGCCTTTGCGGACTTCGATTATTTCACCCTTCGAGAAATAAAATAGTGCAACGCTTAAGGTGAAAAACGCGGCCTCTACATCGCCCAATGGAACTGAAACAAACCGCAGTCGCATCGTTATCCAACTCGCCAACTTTATGAAGATTAGAGCCGCCATCCTCGTTTTTGGCCTCTTCGCCATGGCATTCATAGCGTCCGCCGCGCCGCTTCGGGAGGATTCCAATTTTAATCGCGAGTGGAAATTTCTCGTCGGTGATCAGCCTGGCGCAGAGGCCGCCGCCTTTGATGATTCAAAATGGGACGCCATCGGTCTTCCGCACTCGTTCAGCATTCCCTACTTCGCGGCGCAGAAATTTTACGTCGGCTACGGCTGGTATCGAAAGCAGTTTGAAGCTCCATCGTCGTGGGCAGGAAAGCGGGTATTTTTGGAATTTGAGGGCGCGTTTCAAGACGCGGAAATCTTTGTCAATAGTCAGCGCGTGGGCGGGCACCAGGGCGGCTACACGGGCTTCTCGCTGGACATCTCCAAGGCACTGAAGCCCGGCAACAATGTCGTCGCGGTGCGGCTGAACAACTTCTGGAATGGCCAGCTCGCGCCGCGTGCCGGCGAGCATGTTTTCAGCGGCGGCATCTATCGCGATGTACATCTGGTTGTCACCGATCCGTTGCACGTGGCGTGGTATGGCACTGCTGTCACCACGCCGCAGGTCTCGAAGGAGTCGGGCACCGTGAACGTGAAAACGGAAATCGTGAATGACTCCGACGTCTCAAAATCCGCAACGGTGCAGACCGCCGTCCTCGATGCGAGCGGCGCACAGGTGGCGGCGATGGAGTCCAAGCAAACTGTGCCAGCAGGCAAGACGCTTATCTTCGATCAGACCAGCAAACCTGTCGCCAACCCAAAACTGTGGAGTCCGCAGACGCCGAATCTTTACACGGTGAAAACCACGGTGCTCGACGCAGGTAAACCTGTGGACGACTTCACCTCGCCGCTCGGCTTCCGCTGGTTCAAGTTTACCGCCGATCAGGGATTTTTCCTCAATGGAGAGCACGTTTATTTCAAGGGAGCCAATGTGCATCAGGATCACGCGGGCTGGGGCGACGCGGTGACGAACGCGGGGTTTGAGCGCGACGTGAAGTTGATCAAAGACGCGGGTTTCGATTTCATCCGCGGCTCGCATTATCCGCACGACCCGGCCTTCGCGGAGGCCTGCGACCACGAGGGAATTCTGTTTTGGTCGGAGAACAGTTTCTGGGGCACGGGCGGGTTTAAGGGCGACGGCTATTGGAATTGCAGCGCCTACCCGGTGAAGGCGGAGGATGAAAAGCCGTTCGAGGAAAGTGTGAAGGCCAGCCTGCGCGACATGATCCGCATCCATCGCAACCATCCGAGCATCGTCGTCTGGAGCATGAGCAATGAGCCGTTTTTCTCCGACAAAGCAGTCATGCCGAAGGTGCGCGAATTCCTCAAACAACTCGTGGCGTATTCGCACGAACTGGACCCAACACGCCCGGCTGCCGTCGGCGGTGCGCAGCGCGGGGAAATCGACAAACTCGGTGACATCGCCGGCTACAACGGCGACGGCGCGCGTCTTCGCGAATACCTGAACCCCGGCGTCGCCAGCGTCGTCAGCGAATATGGTTCCACTTCTTCGGACCGTCCCGGCAAATACGAGCCGGGCTGGGGCGATCTGCAGCCGGAAAAATTTGCGTGGCGCAGCGGCGAGGTCATTTGGTGCGGCTTTGATCACGGCAGCATCGCGGGGAGGAAGTTCGGCGCGATGGGCTTGGTCGATTACTTCCGCCTGCCGAAGCGCGCATGGTATTGGTATCGCAACGAATACGCGAAAATCCCAGCGCCGGAGTGGCCAGCCGAGGGCACGCCTGCGGCACTGAAGTTGAGCACCGACAAGACGACTTTGAAAAGCGTGGATGGCACGGACGACGCGCAACTCATCGTCACGGTCGTGGACAAGGCAGGGAAAGCGATCAGCAACTGCCCGCCAGTGGCGCTGACGGTGGAATCCGGTCCGGGTGAATTTCCGACTGGCCCGGCCATTACGTTTGATCCGCAGTCGGACATCGCCATTCGCGACGGTCAGGCTGCGATCGAGTTCCGCTCGTATTACGCTGGGCAGAGTGTCATTCGCGCGTCTTCGCCGGGTTTGACGGACGCCACGCTCACCATCACCTCCGAAGGCCAGCCCGTCTTTATATCTGGGCAAACGCCACTCGTGAGGCCACGCGCCTATGTGCGCTTTGAGGAAAAATCGGACACGACTGGAAGCACGACGACATTTGGCCGCGAGAATCCCACACGCTCGAGCAGCGAGGCTCCCGGCCACAGCGCCCGGTTCGCCAACGACGGAAATCCAGCTTCCTTTTGGCAATCCGCTGATGTCCGCCCCAATGCGTGGTGGCAGGCCGATCTCGAGCGCATCGTGGTGATTGAAAAAATCGCGCTCACGTTTCCCGATGCCAGCAATTACCGCTACCGCGTCGAAGTGTCGCAGGATGGCGTGAGTTGGAAACCCGCCGTCGATCAGACTGGCGCGACCGCAACATCGAAAGATCGCACTGACAAAACTTCGCCCGGCGCTACGGGGCGCTTCGTGCGCGTCACTTTTACCGGCACTCCTGTCGGCAAACCAGCCGCGCTCGCAGAAGCGCAATTCACCGGACATCTCACTCAATGAAAATCAAACCCACACACGCTCTCCTCCTGCTGTTCGCCACCCTGGCCAATTCGCTCCCTGCCGCTCCCGTGGCGTCCACGCCGCCGATGGGCTGGAACAGCTACGATGCGTTTGGAGGCAGCGTGACGGAGGCGGAGGTGCTGGCCAATGCCGGCTCCATGAAGCAGCATCTTCTCGCGCACGGTTGGAATCATGTCGTGATCGACTTCCGCTGGTATGACTCGGTGTCGTCATTCGACGACCATAACCTCAACAAGGAGCGTGCCGGCGCGAAGCTCTTCGCGGACGTGTTTGGCCGAATGCTTCCCGCCACGAACCGGTTTCCGTCCGCCGTTGACGGGAAAGGTTTCAAGCCGCTGGCTGATCAAATCCATTCGATGGGGCTGAAGTTCGGTTTTCACATGATGCGTGGCATCCCGCGGCAGGCGGTCAGTGCGCGGACGCCTATCGAAGGAAGTAATTTCACAGCTGCGGATGCGGGCGATGAAAAGAACACGTGCGGTTGGTGTCCTGATATGTTCGGCGTTCGCGACAACGAAGCCGGCCAGGCGTGGTATGACTCATGTGCCCGGTTGTGGGCATCGTGGGGACTTGATTTCGTGAAGGTGGACGATCTCTCGTCTCCCTACCGAACACCCGAGATCGAGATGATCCGCAAAGCCATCGACAAATGCGGCCGCCCGATTGTCTTCAGCACGTCGGCGGGACCGACCGATACAAAGCAGGCCGCGCACGTTTCAAAGTTCGCTAACATGTGGCGCATCTCCGGTGACTTTTGGGATCGCTGGAAGGACCTTGATCATCAATTCGACCTGCTCGCCGCGTGGCAGGATGTCGGCGGCCCGGGGCATTGGCCTGACGCGGACATGATTCCGTTTGGTCACATTGGCATCAAGTGCACCATCGCCGGGCCGGACCGCCAGACGCGTTACACCCCGGACGAGCAGCGCACACTGATGTCGCTATGGTCGCTCGCCCCATCGCCGCTCATGCTGGGCGCGAACCTTCCAGACCTGGATGAGCCTACGCTCGCTTTGCTTACCAATGATGAAGTGCTCGCGGTGAATCAGGATCGGCTCGGCGCAAAAGCAAAACGCGTGGTGCAGCGAAACGGAACCGAGGTCTGGGTGAAGACCCTTGAGAATGGCGACAAGGCCGTGGGACTTTTTAATCGCGGAGACGCGGCTGCGGATGTTGAGGTGCTCTGGAGCGAGGCTAGCCTTGCCGGAAGCCGCAAAGTTCGCGACCTGTGGGCCCACAAGGATCTCGGCTCGTTTTCCGACAAGTTCACCGTCACTGTGCCGCCGCACGGTGCCGTAACGCTGCGAGTGAAGTAATCCAACAGGCTGCACTAAATGAAATTCGATTGTCCGCACTGCACACAGAATCTCGAAATTGCCGACGAATGGTCGGGGCAATCCGTGGATTGTCCTACGTGCCAGACTTCCCTCACCGTCCCGGCTCTGGCCGCTGCGATTCCTGTGGCGCAGGCAGCGCCGAAGCCTCTTGCGACTTCGCAGCCGGCCAAGTTGCGCCGTCCCGCGACGGGCGGCGGCGCACCAACAAAGCCGCCACGCGGCGGGGGTGGGGGATTTGGGAATGTTTTGCTGACGCTCCTCGTTCTCGCGGGCGCCGGGTTCGGCTACGCGATGGTGCATTTCGACGAGTCGCCGCAGCAGGTTTGGAAGCGGCTGGTCGATCTCGTGGAGACGACGATGGCGAAGCCGGCCCCGGTTCCCACGCCGACTCCCGAGCCCACGCCGATTCCGACTCCCGCGCCGGCCCCGTCTCCGACGCCAGAGGCCACACCGGAGCCCACGGCGACGCCGACTCCGACGCCGGTCGATCCGCTCGCGTGGCTGCTCGAGCACAAGGAGCGCGCCCCGAAGGAGGTTACTTTAGTTGCCGCACAGGAGTTTCCTGCTGTGCTTGATGGAAAGGTCGTCGGAAAAGTTATGGCACGGGCTGGAAGCAGAGTGGGAGTAGTAACCATAGAGCCGCAGAGTATCGCCGTAGTCTATCAAGGTGGCGGCAAGCGGCTGCCTTACGATGCGACGAACTTAATGGAACTGGTGAAGCTGGAGATGACTGGACCTGGAGCGGAAGTAACTCCGCAGGAAACCATCCATCCAGCCCTTTCACAAGCCATCCCGACACCGGCGGCTGTGCAATTCCCGACGCCGCGATTTGCGCATCCCGGTGTGATACTGACTCGCGAGGATCTCGAGATTCTCAAGGCCAACATCAAGCGCGAGCCTTGGAAAAGCGGCTTCGAGGCTCTGGCCGCTGGAGGTCGCTCGCAACTCGGGTATAAGATGCGCGGGCCCTTCAAGGAGGTAACGCGCGCCCCCCACGTCAATCTCAACCCCTGGCGCAGCGACATGAGCGCGATCTGGGATCTCTCGCGCATGTGGTATTTCACCGGCAACGAGGCCTATGCGCAGAAGGCGCACGACATCCTGCTCGCGTGGGCCACCACGCAAACTTCGTTTGGAGGCCGCGAGTCCATGCTCGATCTGGGAGATTACGCCATCTGTTTTGTGGGCGGAGCGGATATCCTGCGTGGCACCTGGCCGGGCTGGACGAAGGCCGACACGGCTGCGGTGAAGAAATATTTCAACGACGTTCTCATCCCCGCTTCGAACCCTTTTGGCGAAAGCCAGTTCGGAGCCGCGAACAAGGGCGCGCTGGCCCTCTGCGCCAAGGGGCTGATGGCGATCTTCAATGACGACGCAGCCACGCTCAAGACGGTCGTGTATCAGGTTCGCACGCTCGCGCATATCGGTCTGCGCAACTCCAACGACATCGGCATGATTGGCGATTCCCTCCGCGACCAGGGGCACTTCCACGGGCAGCTGGTTTCGCTGGCCACGCTCGCAGAAGCGCTCTGGAAGCAGGGCATCGACATTTATTCCGACTACGACAACCGCCTCCTGGCGGCCGGCGAGTATTTCGCACGGGTAAACAGCCTCACCCCCACGCCGTTTCTTCCCTTTGGCACTACGGACTCCTATTATCTCACCGATCGCACCAATCGCGGCTGGGGCGGTGGACACACGGCGCTCCAGCTCATCCACGGCGCCTATGTCGTTCGCAAGGGCATCCCGGCTCCCTACACGGATCGGCAACGCCAGCAGATGCCGGTAGGTGACAGCTTCATGTTCCTCAAGGAGGTCGACCGCTCCGTGGCCACGCCGGTGTTGCCGCCGCCGATCCCCGCCACCGCCTCGATCACCTCGGGGTTCAGCAAGGCCGACATCGGGGGCGCTACCCCCGCCGGCGGGGCGTCCTATTCCAGCGGTGTCTGGAAAGTGCAGGGTGGGGGATCGGATATATGGAAGACGAGCGACAGTTGCCACTTCACTTACAAGGAGATCCCCGGCGACAGCGCCATCATCGCCAAAGTCACGTCGCTCCAGAACACCAATCCCAACGCCAGAGCCGGAGTGATGATGCGCACGAGCCTTGGCAAGGGCGCTCCGCGCGCCTGGATGGCCGTCACCGGCGAGGGCAATCTCGAGCAAAACATGCCGAACCTCGCATTGTATGGCGGCTCTAACTACGGCAACAAAACGCTCGCCAAATCCTTGTCCAGCTATTGGGTGAAACTCGAGCGCATCGGGAACATCATCACGGGCTATGTTTCTCCCGACGGCACTAATTGGGCGGCCACCGATGTCGGTCGCATCGAGGCTCCCATCCCGGCTACGATCTACGTCGGTCTGGTGGTCTGCTCGGCCGACAATGGCACGCTGAATACCTCCACCTTCAGCAACGTCCAGATCACCGGCGGCGATGGTCGTGCGCCCATCGTTATTCCCGCCGCGCCCGCCGCTTTTCTGGCCGCACCGGCCGATGGCACCGTCTCGCTTCGCTGGCAATCATCCTTCGGGGCCACCAGCTACACGGTCAAGCGCGCCACTACGCGCGGTGGACCTTACGCGACCGTCGCCTCGGGCGTCACCTCCAGCAACTACACGGACAAAACGGCGACAAACGGCACGACCTATTCCTACGTCGTGAGCGCGGTGAACTCCGCCGGCGAAAGTCCGAATGGCCCGGAGGACGTCGCCACGCCCAGAGCCCCGATGTGGAATGTGACCTTCGGGGGAACGGCCACTGCCACCACGGCGAAGGAGGCCGCGGATAAGGCATTCGACAGCAACTCGGCCACGACGTGGTTTGCCGGCGACAGTGGCGGTGCGGGTGCCCTTCGATACGACTTTGGCAACGGCCGCGCGCCTGCGATCAAGCATTACTCGATCACCAGCGCCCGGGACAAACCGGAGCGCGATCCCAAGGATTGGCTGTTCCAAGGCTCGAACGATGGGACGAGCTGGACCACGCTCGACACGCAGAGCGGCCAGACATTCCCGCTTCGCTGCTACGAAATGGAGTATGCCCTGGCCAAGCCGATAGCCTATCGCTATTTCCGCCTCAACATCACCGCGAACAACGGGGATAACGACCTCCAGATCGCGGACATCAAACTGCTCTCTGACGAGTCGACGTCGAACGCCCCTATTTCGCCGCTCATCCACTGGAAGGCTAACGATGCGGCCGACCGCGACCAGGCCATCGCACACCAGAAGGCCATCGAATCCCAAAAATGACCCACTTTAGCCTTTGAACTTATGAAGCCCGAACGTCTCCCCTCCATCCTCGTCGCCGCAGCCTGCGCTGCCTTTGCGCTGGGCTGCGCAAGCCTCCTGGCCCAGACGCCTGCCAGCCCGACGAAGCATTTTCCGAAGCCGGACCGCATCCGCTACGACGGCCATTGCTTCACGATTGACGGCAAGGACACGTTCATCCGCAGCGCGGAGTTTCATTACTTCCGGACGCCTCGTGAGCTGTGGCGCGACCGGTTCCAGAAGATCAAGGACGCCGGCTTCAACACGGTGGATACCTACGTGCCATGGAACTGGCACGAGCGCGACCTGCCCTCCGGCCTCGACGACTTTTCCAAGGTCGATCTTTCCGAATTCGAGGCGTGGCTGAAGATGGCGCAGGACGAGTTTGGCTTTTACACGATCGTGCGGCCCGGCCCGTTCATCTGCGCCGAGTGGGCCGGGGGCGGCTATCCGCGCTGGCTGGCGAAGTTCAACCCGAGGACCGGCAAGGAGTTCTGGCTGCGCAGCGGAGACGACGCCCACATTGCGTGGAGCGTTCATTGGTATGACGCCGTGTGCCAGGTGTTCGCCCGCGAGCAGATCACCCGCAAGCCGAAGGGGGGCCAGGGGATCATCATGGTGCAGATCGAAAACGAATACGATCACCACAAGGATCCTGAAAAAACTAAGGTCCTGCGCGCGCTCTACGAAGCCGTGAAAAAGGCCGGAATTGAGGTGCCGATCTTCACGTGCCTCACCCGCGAATGCCGCGCCAGCAAGGATCCCGAGCTGTCGCAGGTGTTCGACACGGACAATTACTACGTCGCGCAGAATGCGGCGCCGAGCTGCGCCGAGCGCATGGCCTCGCTGCGCGCCATTCAACCGGATGCCCCTGGTTTCGTGACGGAGCTGCAGGGCGGCTGGTTCTCGCTCGTGGGCGGGAGTCTGGCCGAGGAGCACTATTCCGACGCCCGCCATTACAATGCGATCAGCCTCATGTCGCTGCTCGGCGGCGCGACGGGGCTGAATACCTACATGTTCGTGGGCGGCACGCATTTCGGCGGCTGGCAGGCGAGGGGACAAAGCACGAGCTACGACTACAACGCGCCGATTCGCGAGTCGGGCGCGCTCAGTCCGAAATACGTCGTCGCGGAGGGCGTCAATCAATTCATCCGCGAAAACCAGGAGCAGTTGCTCCGCTCCGAAGGCGGCCCGTGCGAGCTCCAGGGCGCACCGTCGAATCTCTTTGGCGGAATCCGCGTGGGGTCGGATGGCACGCGTTTTGTCTTCCTCGACAACACGAATGCCGGGAAGCCCGTGTCCGGCAAAGTGACAGTCTTCCCGGGAAAAATCGCCACGCCGACCGGGCCGATTTACAACATCGACCAGAATGGCAACCGCGTGCTGATCCAGGCGGACGCCGCGTCTGCCGCCAAGTCTCCGAACCTTCCGCCCTTCGAGTTAAGCTACGAGTTGGGGCCGCTGGGCGCGCAGGTGCTCGTGATTCCTCCGGGCAAAACGCCGACGGAAGGCGTGTGGTATCCCAAGGCGCAGAAGCAGGCGGCTCCGGCCACGCTGCCAGCGGCCGTGCGACTGTCCTCCGTCCTTGCGCACAACGATCCGCTCGACGGCAAATGGCAAAAACTCCCGGCCGGAAAATCCCTTCCCGAGCTCGGCGTGAGCGACCAGCGTTATGTGCTCTATCGCGCGCGCTTCACGCTCCCGGCCGACGACGCGGAGAAATTCACGAAGCTGCTCGTTAACTCTTTCAGTCGCGACATCGTTTCCGCCCAGATCAACGGCCAGCTCGCGAAGCGGCTCGCGCCGAGTGACGCCTACGCCGCGGCCGCCACGCGCAACAAGGCGACGTCCTTCACCCGCATCGGGCCGAACGATTTCGACAATCGCTTCGATGTCGCCGGCCTTCTGCACGCCGGCGCGAACGAGATCGTAATGCTCTACGAAAACATCGGCTTCGAGCACGGCTACATTCCGATGGAGGAGTTGAGCGGCATCCGGCAGGCCGGGCTCTCCGAAAATGAAACCGCCATCGCCAAGCCGCTCGATTGGGAGGTCGCGACGGACCTCGGTGGAATCGCCGCCGGCTGGACGCGCCCGGATTTCGCTCCGAAAGACTGGAAGAAAGTCGCCCTCGATACGAGCGAGCCGATCGCCCGCAAGGGCAACGGCATCCAGCCCAAAGGCCCTCAGGACGCGCTGCTCACGTGGTATCGGCTGGAGTTCGACCTGCCCGACAGCGCGGCGGCAAAGTCGACGCCGTGGCGGCTGCTCATCAAAGCGTCCGGCAACGGCGACATGTGGCTGAATGGCCACGACATTGGTCGCCATTGGGAAGCCGGCCCGCAGCGCGAGTATTACCTGCCCGAATGCTGGCTGAACTTCGGCGGCAAGAACGTGCTCGTGCTGGGACTGCGCCAGACAGTCAACGGCGCGACAATAAATGCCGCCGAGGTGTCCCCCTATCCCGACGCCTCGCAATTGGTCCGGTGAAACACGCAATGCATTCTTCCAGTCAATTCAACCACGAACAAACAAACCCGCCAGCGACTCTGCTTTTTCGGGGCGACGCTGGCAGCCAGGCGCAACAATGGCCGCCGATTCGCCTGACTCCCAAAGTGGACCTGCCAGCATTTAAGAAATCCTCGCCATGAATTGTTCCTACCGGTTCCTTGCAGCGATTCTTGCCGGATGGCTTTTCTTTGCCGTGAATGGCCGTGCGGCCGATCCCGTCGTGCAGACCTGCTTCACCGCCGATCCGGCTCCACTGGTCCACAACGGCGTCGTTTACCTCTACACCGGCCACGACGAGGACGATGCTCGCGGATTCCGCATGCTCGACTGGAAGTGTTACACATCCACCGACATGGTGAACTGGACGGATCACGGCGCTGTCGCCACACTGAAGACGTTCCCTTGGGCGGTGCAGACAAATGACGCCTGGGCACCGCAAATCGTCGAGCGCGACGGAAAGTTCTATTTCTATGCACCGGTGAGCGTGCCAGGACGGCCGAAAAACGTCATCGGTGTCGCCGTCGCGGATAATCCACTCGGTCCTTTCAAGGACGTGCTCGGCCGTCCTCTCATTGACAAAGCGAATGGCTACATTGACCCAACCGTGTTCATTGACGATGACGGTCAGGCCTACCTGTATTGGGGCAATCCCGAGCTCTGGTTTGTGAAACTCAACAAGGATATGATTTCCTACTCGGGCGAGATCGTGAAAGACGCTTCCTTTGCCAAAGTGAAGGGGGAGCCGGATGCCTACCACTACCAGGAAGGTCCCTGGGCCTATAACCGCAACGGCCATTACTACATGGCCTTTGCCTCCACCTGCTGCCCAGAGGGGATCGGCTATGCCATGAGCGACAAGCCCACGGGGCCGTGGCAATTCAAAGGCTACATCATGAAACCGGACGCGCGCTCTTCCGGGAACCATCCGGGCATTATCGATTACAAGGGCGGCTCCTATGTCTTCGGCTTTGACTATCGTTTGAATAAGGCACTCACGAACGAGCGTCGCGAGCGACGTTCGGTCTGCGTGGAGAAATTTGATTACAACCCGGACGGCACCATTCCCGAGCTGCCATGGTGGGATGACACGGGAAATGTTGCGCAGATCGGCACGCTTAATCCCTATGTTCGCACCGAAGCGGAGACTATCTGCTGGAGCGAGGGCATTAAGTCAGAGCCTTCCAGCGATGGTGGGATGAATATCTATCCAACCAAAGATGGCGCCTACATAGAGGTCAAAGGCGTGGACTTTGGTGCTGAAGGGGCCGACACGTTTAGCGCCTCGGTTGCTCTTGATACCACGGAAGAAACAGCGAAAACCAACGCCATTGAGTTGCACCTTGATGGCATGGACGGACCGCTCATCGGCACGCTGCGAGTGACTCACGTCGGCGGCCAACCTAAGACTGAGACCGCAGCGGTCACCGACGCTACCAATAAGCGTGATCTCTTTCTTGTCTTCAAAGGAGACTTAACGGGCAAGCTTTTCAAAGTGGACTACTGGACGTTTTCAAAAAAGACCGTCATGCCACAAAAGCCACTACGCTAATGACATATGGCGGCGACGCAGACTCTAACAATTTCCATGAAACACCTGCTTATGGCAGTTCTCCTCACCACGCTTATTTCTACTAGCTCGCGCGCTCAAGACGCGCCGTCACGCTGGGGAGACTGGCCCGCGTGGGGCGACCAAAAGGACGGCACTTATCGCAATCCCGTCCTGCCCTCCGACTACAGCGACCTCGACTGCATCCGCGTCGGTTCGGACTACTACGCGATCTCCTCCACGTTCCAGTATTCGCCGGGGATGATCGTTCTCCAGTCCAGGGACATGGTGAACTGGCGCATCATCGGCCACGTCATCTCTGATGTCACCCAAGTCGGCCCCGAGATGAACTGGGACCGCATGAACCGCTACGGCAAGGGCGTGTGGGCCGGTTCCATTCGTTACCACGACGACAAATTCTGGGTCTATTTCGGAACGGCCGACGAAGGTTACTTCATGAGCACGGCGAAAAATCCTGCCGGCCCGTGGGAACCCCTGCATCGGGTCATGACCGAGTCCGGCTGGGACGATTGCTGCTCGTTCTGGGACGATGACGGCCAGGGCTATTTCGTCGGCACGAACTTCAAAGACAACTGCAAGACCTGGCTCTACAAGCTCACTGCCGATGGGCGCGACATCGTTCCCGAATCCCGCGTCCTCATCAACGAAGGTAGCCACCGTGAGGCGAACAAGCTCTTCAAGGTCGGCGACACCTACTACCACTTCTTCAGCGAAGTCGGTCGCGATGGCCGTCAGGTGATGATGCAACGCGCGAAAAGCATCACCGGCCCCTACACGGAAAGACGCCAACTCAGCCACGCGCAACCCGCCGTGCATGAGCCCAATCAGGGCGGCATCGTGCAGACGGAAAAAGGCGATTGGTATTTCTTCACGCACCATGGCCACGGCGATTGGGAAGGCCGCTGCGCCAGTCTTCTACCGGTGACCTGGGTGGAGGGCTGGCCGATCTTGGGCGAGGTTGGCCAGGACGGCATCGGCACGATGGTCTGGCGCGCGCGCAAGCCCGTTCCCTCTTCGCCGGTCCTGACTCCGCAGACGGATGATGCGTTCGACGGCCCCCAACTTGGCGTGCAATGGGAGTGGAATTACCAGCCGCGCGCCGACAAGTGGTCGTTGACCGAACGCTCCGGCTACCTGCGTCTCCACGCGTGGAAGCCGCTCCTGCCCGACGACCTCAAGCGCGCGGGCAACACCCTCACGCAGCGGGTCATGCGCACGAGCCGCAACGTGGTCACCGCCGAACTCGATGTCGCGGGCCTCGCCGACGGCCAGGTCGCCGGCCTCTGCCTCTATTCGCGCGATTACGCGACGATCGCCGTGCGCCGCGACCAAGGCGTGTTGACCATCGAGACGGCCCGTAATCAGACGATCCTCCGCGGCGGTGAATGCAAAGGACGCACGGTCTGGCTGCGCTCCGAGTGGGGGCTGGACGGCGTTTGCCGCTTCTCGTTCAGCACCGATGGCAAGACCTTCGAACCACTCGGCGCGCCTTACCGCTTTGGTTGGGCGGACTACCGCGGCGAACGCATCGGCCTTTTTTCCTACAACAACCAAGGCGACGCCGGTTACGCCGACTTCGGCTCCTTTACTTATCACTACGATTCACCCGCCACACGCTGAAACCCCTCTCCATCATGATTTCCCGCTCCTTCCAATATCTCGCCATTACTTGAAATGAAAATAAATCACCTATCGTTCGTCATTACCGCCTTTTGCGGTTCGGCCGCCTTCGCCGAAACCGTCGCGGTTGAGTCACCCGATGGTCACTTCAAGTTAACTATCGAAGTGGCAGCCGACGGCGCGGGCAAGGCCGGGGCGACGGATTACTCGGTCTCCGCAGCGAGCCATCCAGCCCTTGATCCGCGTTCATCCTCCTCCCAACCCTCTTCCTTTTTCTAATGCGCCTCACTATATCTCTCAATCCCACTTTCATGAATCCACACCTCACCCAACATCAAATCAGTCGCCGTGCCCTTGGCCTGGCGCATTCCGCGCTCGCCGCGCTCACGCTCCTGTCCGCCACGATGCCCACCGTTGCGGCTCCCGGCCCCGATTACCATGCCTGGGCCGCGACGCCGCCGATGGGCTGGAACAGTTGGGACGCCTTTGGCACCACGCTCAACGAAACTCAAGCCAAGGCGCAGGCCGATGTGATGGCCGACAAACTCCTCTCGCACGGCTGGAATTTCTTTACCGTAGACATCCAGTGGTATGAACCCGCCTCCAAGGGCTTCGGCTACCGCAAGAACGCCAAGCTCTCGATGGATGCTTATGGGCGCCTCGTTCCCGCCGTCGAAAAATTTCCCTCCGCCGCCAACGGCGCCGGTTTCAAACCTCTCGCGGACTATGTTCACGCCAAAGGCCTCAAATTTGGCATCCATCTCATGCGCGGCATCCCGCGCCAGGCGGTGACGCAAAACACGCCCATCCTCGGCTCCAACGCCCGCGCCGCCGACATCGCGGTCACCTCCAGCACCTGCAAGTGGAACCCCGACATGTTCGGAGTGGACGCCACCAAGCCCGGCGGCCAGGCCTACTACGATTCCCTGCTCGCCCTCTACGCGAGTTGGGGTGTCGATTTCATTAAAGTAGACGACCTTAGCCGCCCCTACGACGACGTGCAATTGGCCGAGGTCGAAGCGATCCGCCGTGCCATCGACAAGACCGGCCGTCCCATCGTCTTCAGCACCTCGCCCGGCGCTACGCCACTGGCTCGTGGAGAGCACGTCGCCGCCCACGCCAACCTCTGGCGCATCTGCGACGACTTCTGGGACAAGTGGCCCGCCCTTCGCTCCCAGTTCAAACGCCTCCACGACTGGACGCCATACCGCGCGCCCGGAGCCTGGCCCGACGCCGATATGCTCCCGCTTGGGATGATCGAACTCGGTCGTCCCACCCGCTTCACGCCCGACGAGCAATGCACCATGATGACCCTCTGGTCCATCGCCCGCTCTCCGCTCATTCTCGGAGCCGATATGACCAAGCTCGACGAGGCCACGCTCGGGCTCCTGACCAACGACGAGGTCCTCGCCGTGAACCAGGCAAGCGCGGGCAACCGCCAGCTTTTCGACCAAAAGGGACTCATCGCGTGGGTCGCCGATGTCCCGGCATCGAAGGACAAATACCTCGCGGTCTTCAACACCGGCGGCTCGCCTGCGCCCGTCCCGGTCGAGCTTTCCGCAGTTGGTTTTACTGGCGGCGTGCAGGCGCGCGATCTTTGGAAAAAGGGGGAAATGGAAAGGGTCAGCGGGGTGTTTGCTCCCGAAGTCTCCGCCCACGGAGCACGGCTGTTCCGGCTCGTGCCCGTCCGTTGATCATGAAATTCCACCGCTCACTCTTCACGCTCATTTTCCTTGGGTTCGCCGCGACGAGCACCTTCGCGGTGGGCGAGGGGAGGGGGGGCTTTCGTCCCGGCGAACTGTGGCCCGACGACAAGGGCGTCCCCATCAACGCGCACGGCGGCGGTATCCTGGCGCACGACGGTGTTTATTACTGGTTCGGCGAGCACAAAATCGAAGGCGACGCGGGCAACTACGCCCAAGTGGGCGTGCATGTTTACAGCTCCCGGGATCTGCTTCATTGGCGGGACGGCGGGATCGCGCTGACCGTGTCGGACGACCCCAAGAGCGAGATCGCAAAGGGCATCATCATCGAGCGGCCCAAGGTCATCTACAACGCGAAGACCAAGACCTTCGTGATGTGGTTTCACTTGGATAAGGGTAAAAACTATGGGATGGCCCGCGCCGCTCTGGCCGTCAGCGACAAGCCGACGGGCCCCTATACTTATGTGGGCTCCTTTCGCCCTAACCAAGGCGTCCTGCCAGTGGGTTTCGACGCGGGGGCTGCACCCGATCCGGCCCGGCTTAAGGACAAGAACAAGAGAAAATGGAACGAGGCCGTTGTGGCTGGCGATGTGGTGTGGCGCGATTTGGAGCGCGGCCAGATGTCCCGCGACATGACGCTCTTCGTGGATGACGACGGCAAGGGCTACTTGCTGACCTCCGCCGAGGACAACCTGACGCTCCACCTTCACGAATTGACGGACGACTACTGCGGTTTCAGCGGCAAATGGACCCGGATCTTTCCCGGTGAATCCAACGAGGCTCCCGCACTCTTCAAGCGAGCCGGAAAATACTATCTGTTCGCCTCCGGCACCTCGGGCTGGAATCCCAATCCCGGACGCTCCGCGATGGCCGACTCGATCTGGGGACCATGGACCGTGCTGGGCAATCCCTGCCGGGGCACGGAGCGCGAAAACGCCACCACGTTTGAATCCCAGTCCACCTATGTCCTGCCCGTGCCCGGTCGTCCCGGTGAGTTTATTTACATGGGTGACCGCTGGCGTCCGAAAAACGCCATCGACGGCCGCTATGTCTGGCTCCCGGTCGAGTGGGAAAACAACCGCCCGGTGCTCCGCTGGCACGCCGAGTGGGACCTGTCGGTTTTCACTCGTCGATGAAACGAATGCCATCTTCCGCGCATCCATGAAAACATTACACACGATCCACATGAACGGACAGCCGACCCCCTGGAAGTCTCTCGCCCTCACCTTCACCCAAAACCACATTCCCATGAAAAAACACCTCCTGCTCTATCTCCTCTTCCCGCTGGCTCTCGCGCTTCCCGGGCATGGTGGAAACGTCGAAAATGTGACGCCACAAATCCTGCCCCCCTCGCTGACTCCGCCGCCTCCTTCGACGCCACGGATCAATGGACCGTCCGTCTTCGGAGTTCGTCCGGGATCGCCGGTTATTTATAACGTCCCTGCGACGGGTGATCGGCCGATGACGTTTGCTGCGGACGGCCTGCCCCCCACGCTTTCCATCGATGCCAATACCGGATTCATCTCCGGAGTCTTGAAGGAAAAGGGGACCTACCCCATTACTCTGCACGCCACCAACAAGCTGGGTGCGGCCGAGAAGAAGTTCCGGGTCATCGTGGGAGATCGGATTGCCCTCACCCCCGCGATGGGGTGGAGCAGTTGGAACTGTTTTGCGGAAACTATCACTCAAGACAAGACTCTCCGCATGGCGAAAGCCATGGTCTCCAGTGGACTGAGTCAGCACGGATGGACCTACATCAACGTGGACGACTGCTGGCAGGGAAAGAGGACCGGCCCCAATCATGCCATGGTGGGAAATGAGAAATTTCCCGATGTTTCGGGCATGGTGAAAGAGATTCATCAACTCGGGTTGAAGGCTGGGCTTTATTCGACTCCGTGGGCCACCTCCTATGACGGATTTCCAGGAGGGAGCGCGGAAGACGCCAATGGCACATGGAATAAGAAAGTGAAGGGCATGGGGGAGAAGGGCATGGGCAAGGTTTCTTTTGCAGAGATCGATGCGCGCGAATGGTCGAAATGGGGAATCGATTACCTCAAATACGATTGGTG